>JAERRP010000196.1 GCA_016735415.1 Desulfobacterales bacterium
ATTACAGGTAGTTATTCCTGTATTGGACACCAGTTAGCTTATTTTCTAAAGTACGTCCCGAAAGTCTCGAAAGTCTCCGAAAGTCTGGCCAGAGACAAGTGCTGCCGATAAAAATCCGCTGTTGAAGAGGGTGGATATGCGGCCTGATCAGCAAAGATCGGCTCTCCACGGGCGGCTGGCAGTCAAAAGGCTGATGACCACAACACCGCCCGGAATCAATTCGCCGCCGCCGAATGGACGCCAGTCAGGGGCTCACTGAGAAAGAATACGCCGGCCAACACCGAAAAAGGCGCGCGTTAAAATCAGATCAGCTTCTTCATGCTGAAGAGCACGTCGTTTTCCCAGTAGGACTGCTCGAGTTTTTCCTGGTGTTTCTTTAGATCCGGACCGTAGCGGCTGGCCAACTCCATCACGAGATAATTGATCAGGCAGGACAGGGCAGTAGGCGTACCGAACAGGGGAATGTGGGGAGAAGGCGCGATCAGGCTTTCGTCGGCTTCACGGATGATGGGACAGGCGGTGCTGTCCGTCAGCACCACCAGGCGTTGTCCCAGCCGTTTGGCCAGCTTGGCCAGGCGGATCAATTCATTGGGATAACGCGATAACGCGATAACAACCACCAGGGCATCGGCGGGTGCAATGGTCAACCAGTCGATGGTGGTCTTGTCACTGCCTTTTAAAATATGGATTCCGCCGCGAACCTTGGTGAGCGACCATCCCATATAATAGGAGAGCGTGTAGGACAACCGCGACCCGATAACGAATATTTGCGGAGTGCTGAAAAGCAGCGAAACCACCCGCTCCATCTGATCGACGTCCGCATGCTCGAAAAGCCGCCGCAAATTGTCGATTTCCTCTGAGACCACCCGACGGAAGCGCTCGGCCCCCGGCTCAAGCATGTCCTTCAGATCGACGCGGTCGAGAAGGGTCAGTTCCGTGTCAACGAATTCCCGGAGGGACTGTTGAAAATCGGAATATCCTTCGTAGCCCAGCTGTCCCACGAACCGCACCACCGTAGCTTCGCTGACCTCACTGGCTTTGGCCAGCTCGGCAACCGTCATGAACACCACCTTGCGTGGGTTTTCCTTGACGTAGTCACCGATGATTCGGCTCTTGGGCGTTAGATCCTCGTTGTACTTCGCGATCCGGTCCGGCAGGGTTTGCACTTGAATTGGATTGACCATGGTCTGCGATCTCCGACTATGACAAGAAGCTTTTTTGATATCATACGTTTCATTCACTATCAATTGATGCTGAATTACTGTCAATTGAAATGAATATTTTGTCTTGGATTGTCAACCGTTATACGCACCCCCATCCGGCCCTTCCGACTCCACAAGTCGTAAAAAACCGACAAACATTCTGATATATAACAATAATCACTTTAGTATTAAGTCACGATTGCGGAAATGCATTGTGAATGGCCCCTGACACCCTATAAGCGCCCCTAAAAAATTTTCACATCCATATTGACATGCACTTTTTCATATGAAATAGAAACTGTCAAATCATTATAAACGGCCATCATTTTTTATAGCCGGGGACATTCATGTTGCGCCCGGTCAACAAGCGAATTCGGAAATCCAACGCTTGGAAGCCCGGCCATGAAACATACGCGATTTTACGATTTAAATGAGGGTCAGGATGAATAACGAACAGATTGAAACATCAAAGTCACTGCTGGGGCGCCAAACCGTGGACATGTTGTTCAAAGTCCAAGAGGACGCCCTCTGGATGCTGGAAAACATGGGGGTGGGCTGCACCCAGCCGGACATGTTGGCGGCATTCCGGCAGTACGAAAGTGACGGCAAGGCAATTGTCTACGAAAACCGCATCTACTTGACTCAGGATCTGGTCAAGGAATGCCTTGCCAAGGTTCCGGGGGTCGACGATTTTTTTGTTCCCCGCAACAGCTTTTTCGTTGGCGGCACCGCGCCGTATGTCTACGCCGACGTCGCCGGCCAGGGCGGCGTGATGCCCACGGCCGAACATGTGGCCCGCATCGCCGCCATCACCGAATCCAGCCCGGTGGTGGCCGGCATGGGCCGCGGTCTCAAATTGAAGGACGAGGTGGAGCAAATGGAGACCATGATCGCGCACTGCTCCAAACCCATGTATTATGCCGTAACCACCGATCAAGCTCTGGAAAAGGCCCGCGAAATCCACGCGCAACGCGGCAAGGAAATGATCGTTTTCTGCCTGACCCGCCCCTGCTTGGAAGTCAACGAAAATTTTTCCGATCATTTCGTCAAGGTCGTCCAGGCCGGCCTCCCGGTGTTCATTTCCGCCATGCCAATGGCCGGCATCAGCGCGCCGTATTGCTACAGCGGCGTCCTGGCCATGACACATGCGGAAGTGCTGTTCGGCATTTGCGTCGCCCAGTTGCTGCGGCCTGGTCATACATGCATTCACGCCGGATTCCCGACGATCGCCGATCCTCGATTCGAATACAATCCCAACTACGGTCTCAGGAGCCATTTTCTTCTGAATCTTCTGATGGCCCATTTGAACATGATGCTCGATCTGCCTACCTTCCAGAGCGCCTGCACGACCAATGAAGAACATCCGACCGAACGCGCTTTCGAAGATACGCGCGTCGGTCAGGCCATGTGCAAAAAATACGGATTTCACATGATCCGTCATGCCTTCGGCTTTTTGCGGCATCTTGTGGATTTCTCGTTCGACAAACTCGAAAAGGGGATTCGCATTGCCGAAGAAGTGACGCCGGAAGACGCTCCCGAAATCGAAATGCCGATCTACGACGAACGGGGGATGGAATCCATACGCCGCACCGGTTTGGGAATGTACCTGGATGACCCCCTGACGACCGCCAACATCGGAAAGGTTTTTGTCACCTGATGTACAAACCGTAAACGAAAGAAGATGAATGATGGCCGTACCACGGCAAGGCCTCGAAGAGACCCTCCACGTGTCCGCTCAAACCCTGGTGGCGCCGGCCTGGCTGGACCGGATTCACGCGGAAGCACTGGCAGTACTGGAGGAAACCGGCGTACATTGCCGGGATGAAGAGGTCCGGCACATATTCGAAGACACCGGACTGGCCGCCTTCGATGAAACCAGCGGTCATATCCATGTGCTGCCACCCCTCGTCGAACAGGCGCTGACCACTGCGCCCCGGCGGGATGATTTTTTCATACCGGAAAATTCCTTTGGAATCGGCGGCACGGCGCCGTTTGTCTTTGATGAAATGACTGACGACCTGGTGACGCCGACCCTGTCGCATCTGGCCGAGATCGCCCGCATTGCCGAGCGCTCCGACGTGGTCCACTTCATGGCCCGCGGCGTCCTGATTCCCGGGCAGGAAGTTACCGTGATGGACACGATCACGGCCCACTGCCGCAAACCCATTTACGTGGCCGCGGTAACCGATGCCGGGCTGGACCGCGCCGAGGCGCTGTATCGTCAGCGCGGCCGGATGACCATCCAGTTCTCGATTATCAACAGCCCTCTGAATGTCATACCGGACATGATCCCGCCGTTCCTGAAATGTCTTCGCAAAGGCCTACCGGTCTATGTATCGAGCATGCCCATGGCCGGTCTGTCGGCGCCCTATTCCATGTCCGGACTCCTGACGCTGACCCATGCCGAAGCCCTGTTCGGTATCACCCTGGCCCAGTTGGTCAATCCCGGCATCATGACGGTCCATGCCGGTTTGCCGTCCATTGCCAATATCGAGAAGAACTATGCGATAGACTTGGGCCACCCGGCCCACCATCGGGCCAACCTGCTGATGGAAAAAGTCAATCGGCAACTGGGGTTGCCGTCCATTCAATCGACCGGCACCACGAATGCCGAAAAGCCGGGCCCCCAGGCCGAAGCTGACGCCGCCTACGCCTTCGCCCTTTTAAAAACGTACGGGTTTCATCAAATGCGGCACGCGTTCGGGTTTCTGAAAGACCTGGTGTCGTTTTCAATCGGCAAGCTCTTGCATCACATCGAGTTGTGCGCCGCCCCCCAGCCGGGGCGATTCCTGGATCCGGTTGTGGAGCCATTCGACGAACAGGGCCTGGCCGCCATTCAACGCAATGCCAGCAGCCCAAATTACATGCTCCACGACCCCACATTGAACCGC
>JAERRP010000280.1 GCA_016735415.1 Desulfobacterales bacterium
GGGGAAGGGTTTGCGGTTTCCCCTGGACCGGTTCGATGTGTCCCTGAAGCCCGGGGATCAAAATGCCTTGCTTCGCGTGGAAGGCGCACCGGAAGAAGCGAAACGCTGGTCTCTACGGGATATCAACCTGGGTCCGGGATTCCGGGCGGCTTTGGCGGTGGAGATGACGATTCTTTCTCCCGGGCAGGATATTTCAATTCGATTCAGGCGTTATTCCCCTTGAAAACCGGCTCACCAAGATTTTTTTATAGGCTCAGTGGGAGGGTTACTACTGAAATATCCCATATTTCACAATGGCGTAAACGGCTTTGAAACCGTCTTTCCAGCCGATTTTCTTTCCTTCTTCGTAACTCCTGCCGTAATAGGAGATGCCGACCTCGTAGACACGACACTCTTTTCTCGCGATTTTGGCGGTCAATTCGGGTTCGATGCCGAAGCGGTTCTGTTCGAGGGTAATATCCTTGATGATGTCCGTCCTGAAGGCTTTGTAACAGGTTTCCATATCCGTCAGGTTCAGGTTCGTGAACATGTTGGAAAAAAGTGTGAGCATGCGGTTCCCCACGTAATGCCAGAACATGTGACCCCTGTGGGGACCCTCGCCCATGAATCGAGAACCATAAACCACATCGGCCCGCCCATCCAGAATGGGTCCCAGCAGCTTGGGGTACTCCATGGGGTCATATTCCAGATCAGCATCCTGAATCAGTACGATGTCGCCGGTGACATGGTGAAGGCCGGATCTTATGGCCGCGCCCTTGCCCATATTTTCGGTATGATAAACGGTTTTGGCGACCTTTTCCGCCAGCTTTTCCCGGATCAGTTCCGTTGTACCGTCACTGGAAGCGTCATCCACCAGGATAATTTCCTTATCTTTTACAGGGGATGCCATTACGCGTTGAAGCAGTGACGTCAGATGCACTTTTTCATTATAACAGGGAACAATAATGGATAGCTTCATGGCAGGCGGTCTCCGATTAGGGGCTTACAATTTCAAGCCCCGGATGGTCAGGACTCAGACTATTTTTACCCATTTCAAGCGTAAAGGCAAGCTGAAGATGGCAATCCATTTTTTGGCCTTGACGGGTGCGTTTTGAAATTCGATAATGCCGTCTGAATTTTGAGATTTTTTTAAAGTCTTATGGAGGTTTGTTTATGACGCATCAAAAAGCAATGGACCCTGAACTTTTGAACATGGTTCTGGAAACCATTGATAAATTGGAGAAAGAAAAACTCTCCGTTGATACAAAGCTCGAAATGGATCGCCTGGGGACGTTTCCAACCGAGTTGATCCGGTTTATGCTGGGTTCGGCTATTGCGCTCCACCTCATTTTTGTTCCGGAGGCTTACGGGGGCCTGGGCGCAGGCGCCACGGAAATTGCCATCGTAAGCGAGCGCATGGCCAAGATGGACCTGGCGGTGGCCACGTCTTTTTTGGCCATCTGTCTGGGAATGGACCCCATTCGGGTGGGCGCCACCCCGGAGCAGAAAGAAAAGTATATTGGGAAGATTGCCGATGAAGGCCTGGTGGTCGCCTATGGTGTTACCGAGCCAGAGGCGGGCAGCAATGTTCAGTCGTTGAAGACCAAGGCGGAACGGGTTCTGGATGAGAAGGGTCAGGTTAAAGGGTACCGGATCAACGGCCAGAAGCAATTCATCACCAACGGCGGTGTGGCGCAGCTTTACACCATTTTGGCCGATGCGCCGGACGGCCCCTCTTTTTTCATCGTTCCGGGCGGCGCTGAAGGCCTGGTACCCGGCAAACATGAGGATAAACATGGGATTCGTGCTTCGGATACCTGCCCTCTGTCCTTGGAAGATCTTTATGTTCCCGTTGAGGATCTCGTGGGGGGTGTGGAAGGATTAGGGCTGAAGCAGGCCAACGAAGTGTTCGGGTACACCCGGCTCATGGTGGCCACATTCGGTCTGGGTGGTGGTGTGGCGGCGCTTGAACGGACCGTCAAATACGCCAAAGAGCGGGTTCAGTTCGGTACTCCCCTGATCGAAAAGCAGGGATATACGCACCAGCTTCTGGTGCCGCACGCCGTTAAGCTGGAGGCGGCCAGGGCCCATATCGAAGAGGTGGCCAGGCGTTTGGATACTGATGAAGAAGATCTGCAGGTGGAAGGCTCCATCGCCAAATACTTTGCCACCGAGGCGGGGGATGCCATGGCCAACGATGCCATTCAGGCGTTCGGCGGGTATGGTTATATTCGGGAATACGAAGTGGAGAAGATCAAACGGGATGTGAAGATCCTGACCATTTATGAGGGAACCAGCGAAATTCAGCGGAGTATCATCGCCATGTTCCGGCTCAGATCGACGGTCCGTTCCAAGGGCGGTTTCTACAATGAAATGGCGGACGGGTTGACCCAATTGCCTGTGGAAACCGGCGGTCCC
>JAERRP010000019.1 GCA_016735415.1 Desulfobacterales bacterium
CTTGGCAAAAATGTATCTTGCCAGACAGATTGCACTTGAACGTAGCTCATTGGGTGCTTTTACCAAAAAAAGTAAGAACAAAGTTTATGCCCAACAACGGCATTAAGGGAAACGGCAAAAAGCCGCCGCGCCTTATGCCGAGGGATTAGGAGGTTGAATCAATCATGATAGTACGTGAACTTCTTCCAATTTATTTCGAGCGATCTGCAGCGGTGCAAACTTTCTGGAATTTCCACATTACGGTTTCTCTTGGCATGCTTGCATTTGTCTCTGCTGCCCATACCGCGATCAACAATGTGCCGATTGCACTCATCTTCACCTTTGCCTTTATAGCGTTCACTTTGTCAAATCTTGGCGTACTTATGGAGGTCCAAAGACAAAGATATGTGCTTTCGGAAGTTATCAAGCAGTTGGTAGATATATCGGAAGACGAACATGACAGAAATCTTGCAGATCTTGCTACACCTCCGGAGCTTTGGAAAGTCCAAACGTTTCACTTGGTGATGGATGCATTCGTGATAATTGTTATTTGGTTCGTCCCTTGGGTGCTCGAGAAAACCACGTCGGCTTGTTAACAATCTCCTTCAGCTGCGCAAAAAAATGCGCCCGCTGAAGAGCGCGTTATTGGGCAAACAGATCTGCAGGAGAGAGGGATGGTCATAACTAAATTGTTAAATCTGCAGATGTATCCCCCATATTCAAATTAACTATTAAGTTATGACCGTCCTGTTGTTCCCGTGGCATCATCAAAAAACTTTTGCCAATGAAATATCGGTTTGCATAGGATAAGACCATGGACAATGAAAAAGAACGCGTCAAAGGTTTTTTTCAGTGCTTGAGTGATCTTGCCGCTTATATAGACAAAAAGCTTCGTTTTGGCGATTTAAATTGGAACCGGACAGCGGATGGTTATCTGGATCTCCTCTTCCGCATCAACCGCCACTCCTACCAATATCTCGCTCTGCCCATGCTGGTTACGGGAATCATTGTTATGGGGCTTCCCGAACCGGGACTGCGACTGGTCTGGGCATTTGGTGTCTCAATTCTTGTTTTACTCCTTCTGATTCTTCTCGGGTGGGCCTCCAGCCTATTCAGGTTCAGCATCCGAACAGAATTGATGATCCAGGTTTCCATTGTACTTGCCGTTGCAGGTGCCGTTTGGTTGCACGGGGGAAATATCTATCAAAAAGGAGGCGATATCTACCGGCATTTTTTTATAGTTGCCGCCTTTGTACTCGGCGTGGCACTTATTATCACCGGTTTTTTAGCGAAATGGGTATGGAGCAACCGGCCGATACAAAACAATTATCAACAGGCCATAACCAAGACAGAATTGTTTCTCAGCCCCGAGAAAAGGATTCCTCTTAAATGGCGCAATTTTCTAATGGCTTTTTTTACGGTATTTCAAGGTGCACCACTCCAATTGCTGCTATTCCCAGCGCTTTTAGCCCTTTTGTGGCCTCCGGACATTCTGTTGCCTTTAACAATCGTCGCTTTTACTCTCTCCTACGGCATGCTGCTGATGGGAGGCTTCAATGCGAGACTTAACCAGATGTGGGATCTTCTTCAGAGTGCGTTTTTCCGTGGCGGAACGCGATGGGTGTCTCTGGTCATCATCGTGCTGGCGGCAACCCGCCTATTCGGCGTAAGCTATGTGACGACTGTCTTTGACACGGCTCAGGGAACGGTTATCGCTCTACTGCTGATTAGTGCCTACGCGCTGCTGTGGTGGTATGACTACTGGACAAACCGCCTGCTCGCCCAGGAATTGATCAGGATGCTGAACCCGAAGGCCAGTTGTGATGTGAAAATATTGTATCCCGTCAAATCGGATTCGATTAATACCAGTGTGCTAAAGGAAGGCCGCGTGATTCAAATTCATGGTGCTTCCAGATTTATTGTGATAGGTTCGTCCATGAAAGATTCTCGTCCCCGTTTTCAAGCTTATAGGTTCGGAGATCTGTTCCGAACCCTTGCCACCAGTGGTTTCCCCGGCGGAAAAGCTGTCCCCAGTCCACGTCAGATTGAAGAACGCATTTTCGATTATAAAGCCCTGTCCGCAACGGTGTTAATCCTTTTGTCAGCCTTGGTTTGGTGGTGTATTTCCTCAGGTGTTCAGATGCCGCAACTAGTTGTCAAGAATAACACCCGGCCGTGCGTTGAACTCGCCCGGTTATTGGATGATCATATGAAAAATGGAAAAGAACAGCCGGCCATAATGATCGCTGCTTCGGGCGGCGGCACCCGTGCCGCCTTATACACAGCTGCCG
>JAERRP010000864.1 GCA_016735415.1 Desulfobacterales bacterium
AAGCCGTTGGCGATCTGGGCACGCCCGAAGCCCGGGCTTTCCTCCAGTCCGTCAAAGATTCCGAGGCTTACGAGGATGAAATGATCCGGGAAGTCGTGGATCTCTATTATTAAAGACACGCGCGTCAGGGAGCGCTGTAACATGCCTGTTGACCCTGCTGTCACACGCCCGGAAGGCCATCGTGCCGATCGTGGCCCGGGAGCGTTGAAACCGGAGGACCATACCCCGGGCTGCCCCCTGTGCGAGGGCTTTCAAACCGACCCCTTCCACCAGGACCGGCGGCGGGACTTTTATCGCTGCCGGGTCTGCCGTCTGGTGTTCGTGCCGCCGGGGCACTATCTTTCCCGGGCCGAAGAAAAAGCCGAGTACGACCGGCACCAGAACCGGCCGGACGACCCGGGCTACCGCCAATTCCTGAACCGGCTGTTCCTGCCGCTGCAGGCATGCCTGGCCCCCGCAAGCCGTGGGCTGGATTTCGGCTCGGGTCCCGGCCCGACCCTTGCGGTCATGCTGACGGAAGCCGGCCATGAGGTGGCCCTGTATGATCCCTTTTACGCCCACCGGCCCGCGGTGCTCACCCGGCGTTATGACTTCATTACGGCCTCGGAAGTGGTGGAACACCTGCATCACCCCGGCCCGGAGCTCGATCGCCTGTACCGCCTCCTGAGGCCCGGCGGCCTGCTGGGCATCATGACCAAGCGCGTCATCGACCGGGAGCGTTTTGCCCGCTGGCATTACATCAACGACCCGACCCATGTCTGCTTTTTCTCCCGGGCAACGTTCGTCTGGCTGGCGGCCCGCTGGAACGCCCGGCTGGATTTTGTCGCCCGGGACGTTATCATTATCGGCAAGCCGTCCGCGGCAGGCTAAAGGCCACGGAATCAAACCATGAGCGGAACCCGCCGCGTAAACATCAAGCCGGGCCTGACGGTTCGGATCGTTCTGAAAAAAGACCAGCGCTCCGGCCGATTGACGGAAGGGGTGGTCAAGGACATCCTGACCAGGTCGCCGACCCACCCCCACGGCATCAAAGTCCGCCTGGCAAGCGGGGCGGTCGGACGCGTGAAGGTCATTGTTTAGGGATAACACACGATTGCAACCCATGCCCCCGCGCCCGCAAAAAAAATAGCGCGCCACCCGGCGCGGCGATGCCCCTGACGGCCGCCGCCTGCGGACAAATCTATCCGTAAAGAATCGACGCACCGGGTTCAAAGGGTTCTCCTTTCCGCCGTACATCTCTCCCGCTAAACGGGTGAACGGTTGGTGCCAGACAGAACGGATGATCTATTGATTGCCTAACCCAGAAAGTGATAGTTCGTATTTTATTATGAGAGCCATCGACCTGTTTCAAATGACCCTCGGTTTGACGCCTCCCTGGCGGGTGTTGCTATCCGAATTTGACCCTGATGAAAAGCGTTTGGACATCCGGCTGGATTTTCCCAGGGGAAGTACCTTTATCTGCTCGGAATGCGGGCGGACGGGTTTATAGGCATACGACACCGTGGATAAAATGTGGCGGCCTCTGAATTTTTCCAACACAAAGCTTACCTGGCTGCCAGAGTGCCAAGGACCAAGTGCGGTACCCATTTGGTTAATGTCCCCTGGGCCGGGCCCGACAGCGGCTTTAAGCTGCTGTTTGAGGCCATGCTCATGACACTGGCCCAATCCATTTATTTTGGCTTCTATCTTAATCGAAAGGAGAAACTGATGAAACCACTTAGAAAAGCAACCGTATTGGACGGGGCTACAATTTCACGAAAAGAACTGCGGAATCTCATCACATCGGAGTTGGACGGCAAATTGAGTAAAAAGTGGTGCCTGCACACGGCCGATGCCAATTATTACTTGCCGCGTCTGGATGCCGCCAAAAAAATCATTGCCGACAGCAATATGCAACAACTGGCCAGCCCGTCGGGTACTAAGCGCCGTGGGGAATGCTTTGACTGTGATGACTTTTCACTTCTCCTGAAAGCTCGTTTTGCCTATGCGGCTTACAGCAACAAGGAACACCTCAACAGGCCGTATTGTTTTGGCATCGTATGGGGAATGCTGCCATTTCCCTTTCCGCACTCAATGAACTGGATCGTCACGGATGATAAAAAATTCTATTTTATCGAACCCCAGAGGCAGGAAGTTATCTCTTTAGAAAAATGCAAGAACTACCGGTTCATCAATTTGATGCTGGTTTAGTGCTGCGCAGCAGGAGTGGCATTGTAGGTGAAACGCCTGGGATGGGTGTTAATTCTATCTGGCGCTGTTTGGGCCTATAAGGAGAGACAACAGATTCTTGCGGGCAAACCGATCCGTTGTATAGAATTGGCGTACCAGGCTTAATGGATTGTCTTTCCCGCCGTACATCGCATTCGCCAAACGAGGATAATCCCTGATATGCCCTCCCAGGAAATGGGACCTCAACGCATTTTTATAGTGCCGAAATGAAAAATCTGTATTTTCAAAAGCTTGTATCAAGGCCCTTGCTGCAATCTCACCATAAGACAAGGCCATGTGGATCCCGCCGCCGAACGCAGGTTCAATGCCGGCGGCATCGCCGGCCAGAATGACATTGGGGCGTGAAATCGGGTCTTCGGGTGAAAACCATCGAATGGGGTGACTGGACCAGGAATCAGGCTTTTTATTAATATTCCGAACTTGTAGTTCCCGGCTGAATATCTCTTTCATGTCGGCCTTGGGACTGCCCGGGTGAAACCTGAAATTGGCGATACCATGGTTCGTGAACGGCGTTTCGTTTAGCAGGCATGGATAATGCCACGTATAACCCTGAAGGCCCTCATCAACCGGCGATAAATCGATCGCCATTTTTTTTTGGACAAATTCCGTGTCGTATTGCGGATCAACCGGTGCTGAGATCTGAATGGTTGGTGCCAGACAGGACGGGTGAGGCCGCATCATCGAACGGCGTACCATGCTGAGAGACCCATCGGCGCCGACAATGGCTTTAACAAAATATTGGCCCTGGCTGGTCCGCACCACCAGCGCATTATGTTCGCGTTTGGCCTTGATGAATTCCTCGTTTTCATGAAATGCCATACCGCGATTTACCGCCGAGCGGGCAAGGGCCAAGTCAAAATCCGCACGCTGGACCATTCTGAAACGATTGGGACTGTGGAATATCCAGCGTTGATCCCGAAAACGAAACTCCACATCAGTCACAAACAGCGATGGAATGTTTAAATCGATATCAAGGCTTTTTAATACATCTTCACTCCAGACCCCAACCCCGCCGGCGCACAACTTGTGGCGCGGAAAAACCGCCTTTTCGATTAAAACCGTGTGATCGGCCAATTCCGGTGCATATTTTTTCAAGTGCAGCCAGGTCGAGGTGCCGGCCGGACCGGCCCCGACAATCATGGCGTCGCATTTTTGAATACGTTCCACAGAATGGTCTTATCCCGGATTAAACCGAATTTTTATTACACGAACGGTTTTCACCTCTATTCCGACACCCTGCACTATAAAAGAGCCCGGATTTAAAGGCGGACGGGGTTGAAGCGTAAGCTTTGCGCGGATGCTTCGGTGTTAATACGCTGGAGGAATTGTGCCTTCTTCGATTCCGAGTTCATCCTTTGCCCGGATCAGTTTATGACAATCGGCCATGCTGACATCATAATTCTCACCAAACAGATTGTTCAGTTCTTCCGCTGTTTGACATTGAAGAAAACCCTGATAAAGATTTTCATTATCCTTGGCCTCGATGATAAAGTCGATGAAATTTTTTCCCTCACTCATTTCAATCTCCTTGCGTTGGTTAAATTATTTTTGTCGGGTTCTTGAAAATTTTATATGCCGCGGCGGGTATGGTATGGAAAAAAGACAGGGCTGCACTCGATATCTGCCTTATCGTTTCATTGGGGCAAAACGATGTGAAGAAAGTAACCACATAAACTGAAATGCTGAAGCCTTTATGTTGATATCAAATCAAGGACGGTTTTACAATAATGTGAATCCATCAGCTTGTCCATGTGCCACTCTGTCGGCCGGCTCAGACCACCATCGCTGCAAAGCACCGCATATTTACATGCCGGGCATACCCGTTTGTCCGGTGCGGTTGCCTGTTTGTATCGGCTAGAAGCCAATATTCTGTTGATCGAATCTGATTCATAGTTGCCACAACACTCCCGGCCGGTATGAAACAAATAAATGCTCAGGTCAGCCATGACAATCAGGTTTCCTTTGTGACACAATCCCTTTGATTTCGGCACCCAGGACATTCCAAGCATTTTGCAAGCCACATTGATGAGAGGCTCATTCATAAGAACGGTCCGCAATCCATATAAATTTATAAGGGATACAATATGCACCAGTTCTATAAAGTCGCCCGGGGCAAGAAATTCCTTATGTAATGGAGAGCTGTCACCAGCCGTGCTGACAAGGCGAATGAGGGTCAAATAGTTGATCCCCGGAAACCGGGAAAACAGGTCGTCTGCGAAGCTCGCCAAATCCGGGAGGAGGCTTTTGCAGGCAATTGTGAAAATAATAATATCAATGCCGGCTTCCAGGCCGTTTTCCAGACCCCTTATTGTTTTCTGGTAGGATCCATTCCCTCTATAACGGTCGTGAAGCGCTTCAGTCCCTTCCAGGCTTATTGTCATCGTAAGCCCGGGGTAGCTCGCAAGTCTTTGACAAAGTTGTTTATTGAGAAGGATTCCATTTGTATTTAAAAGAATGGACTCATAACCAAGATCAATGGCATAGTCGAGACCCTCGAAAATATCTCTGTATAACAGGGGCTCACCGCCGGTGATGTGAAGGTGACGGTAGGCCGCATTATAGCCCTGGAGAATAATTTCTTTAAAAAGTTCAAGTGGTATCTCTGCGGAATTCGTCTCACCGGCACCGGCAAAACAATAGACACATGAACTGTTGCAGCGTTTTGTCACCTCAATGCTCAATCGAGCTTTAGCGGTAGCTGATTTCAATATTTCCTCAACTTTTAAATTCATCCGGCGCCCGGTTTTTTCTCAGAGATTCAGCCATGCAAAGGAGTTCGTTCGAAAAGCCCTGGACCCTGAAAGCGTCCGCAAGTGATGCCGCCGAATCAAGCTCACCGCATATCCTTTTAGTTATTCTTTCAATGATTTTATTGCTTAGAAGACAATCGACAATGCGTTCGGTGTCTTCATTGTTTTTAATTGCGCTTGACCGTCTATGGCTGTTCCAGTATTTTTTACTAATCTCCGGGAGGCAGATATAGACCGAAGATTTTGTATTGGTTCGCATGTCCTCCGGAATGTCCTTTAAGTCATCCAGCAGTCTCCAGGCGATGCCGAAGGCGCCGTAGACAGTCTTAACCACCTTGATCAACTGTTCATCAGCTGTCATCCTTTTTGTCATCAGAACAGGGGCGATAAATCCCATGCCCATCTGTTTTCTGAAGCGATCGCAGTATGTATCCAGAGCGTCTATCTTTTCTGCGTTGCCAATGCTGACATAGTAGTCATCGATAAATTGACGGACGGTTTTTACATCGCCGTCATTCCCCTGCGTTAAGGCTTTTAAAGCCTGGTTCATAAACATCCACAACTGACTTCTTAACAGTATGGCCAGGTGTGTAACCGGCATTTCTTTATCGGTAAGATGATCATCGATCAGATGAAGGAGCATCGCGCTGGCATGCACCGTATTGTAATTTTTTAAATCGTCCCCGGACAGAATACTGTTGCCCGAGAATGAAACCAGGAGCCAATACAGTATTGACCAGGCAGGGGGATAGAACCCTTTGAAAAAATCAATCTTCCTCTCAATTGGAAGCTTCAGGTGTTTTATCAATTCCAGCAAAGCCCCGGTTTGGATAGAGGCCGGCAGGGATTTGATGATTCGCATTATTTCCATATTCAATTGATCGTAGAACGCCTTTTCCCTGTTTGAAGGGGTAAACTTTCCGAAATCAATGGTTGCGCAATAATGCATTAAATAATCGATTTTGTCTTCCATTTATTGTAATCCGATCCTGAACATCCGGCCATTGCCGACGGCCAGGCCAAATCCCTTAGAGTCGCGGGAGGAAAAGCAGAGATGGCGCCGATTTTAAGTTCGAGTACAAGGCGCCTTGAGGGTTTCATACAGGTTGTGGGAGGCCATTGACGTAACGCCGTGGCCGGGCTCAAAGACAAGCAGGATGGAGGAATTTATTTTTTCAGCAACCCTTAATACTTCGGTAGCTGTTCCAATCTATCCAGATCCCACTGAAGATTCATTGCTACGAATAAAGTTGTTGCTTTATCCAGATATTCATCCGCCTTGACGCCGTTCAAATCATTATACCTGTCATCGGATTCCATAAGTCGCCTGCCGATTTCAAAATAGGTTCGGGAAAGCTCCAGGCGGGCGTCCAATCTTTCCCCTTCCCGCACCGCTTTCTCCAGCCATTTGAATGCCCGCCCCGGCTTTTTGATCAACCAGTAATAGACGCCTTTCAGCCGTAAGGCTTCGGTTCGATGCTGAGCGGATTTCTTGGTTGTCTTGATTAACAATCTACAGGCTTTAGCGGCCTTCATCCTGAACTCGACCGCTGCCGATTTATCCCCGCATTCTAATGATGCCTCCAATTGACAAAGCAAAAATTCCAATTTGCTTCGAGCATAAATGGATAATTGAATCGGTGTGGCCCTGACTGCTGATTTGATCTCATCTGCTATTTGAAGCCTCCGGGCGGCATTATCCATATCCTTCCGCAATGTGAATATTCTCGCTTGGCA
>JAERRP010000628.1 GCA_016735415.1 Desulfobacterales bacterium
AGGTCAGAATTTGTTTCACCAATTCCTCGGCCCGGTGACACGCTTTCTGAACTTGCGTCAGGCAGTGGTCCAGCTCGGTTCCTTTTTCCGAGTCCATGGCGGCCAATTCGGTGTAGCCGGAGATGGCGGCGAGGAGGTTGTTGAAATCATGGGCAACCCCGCCGGCCAGCGTCCCGATGGCCTGCATTTTCTGCGCCTGGGAAAGCTTTCGCTCCAATCGTTTACGCTTGGCGATTTCCACTTCAAGGGCCTGATTGGCTTCGAGTAATTTGGAGCGTTCCGCTCGAAGAAGTTCGGCCGATGAGCGGGCGGCCCGATTGGAGCCTTCAATTCTAAAAAAGAGATAGGTTACGAAGAGGGTCGCGGCCAGGTTGATGAAGAGAATATCCACCGCAACCTGGATCCAGAGGTCGAGAGGATTGCCTGGAACCGGTAAATGGCTCCCGAAGCCCTGAGCGATAAGGACGCCGATCCCGATAAGAGCCAGCGTGTTCAAAAGAATGGACAGGGCCACCCCGGGCCATCCCATCAATACCGAAGCAACGATGCTGAACAATAAGAGCCATTCCCGGGATGCGAAAAAGGGCCCCACCGCAAAGATGACCGCCAACCCGAAAAGGTAAATCAACAAAGATACCGTAACAGATCTCAAAATGAAGTTCAGGTGGCGGGAGAAAAAAACAAATACAATCGCCGAAGACAATGCGCATATGGCAGTGACCAGCAAAAACCAGTATTGGTTTTCGATTATAAGTGGCAGTCCGCATATCAACAGCACAAAGACCCCGGGGGTCGAGAGGGCCATAAAATAAAATAGAACTTTCTCCTTCCAGTGTCGCGGTGCCTCCGGGTCCTGGGCCTCGAGAGGGGCGAACCGCGAGTAGAATTTTTGTAATAGCCGGACGAATTGCATTGCGCTTATCCAAACATTTCGGCAGGATCGATGCACTGGGCCGCGAGCCTGGCAAGACAAACCGATCGATCGCCTTGCATTACTGTCAGAACGGAATACAGGCAAACCACTACCACAATAAGTATGTCGGTCGCTATCGGCAATTCTTGAGGAGCCGGGAATCTTTGGGAACGCCCATGAATTTATGCGTTTATCAATATTATCCTTACCGCTAAATATTGATACGACCTGAAAAGAAACCAAAGGGGACAGACGTTTTGATTTTCATGCCCATCCCCTTGGCGAGGTCAGTTTGAATTTTGGCTATTTAGACTTCTTAACTTCCCCCTTGTCTTTGGCTGGTTTCTCACTGCTTGTTTTTAGCGAAATGCACCCACAGCCACAGTTGCTTTTTTTTTCGGCCATCTTTATCACCTCCTTTCAGGTTAAGTGATTTAGCAGCTACTTAAATAAAAGCCGAAAAATTTTTATTTTTTTGGGGCTTCGATCGCTTTTAATCTCTGTCGGACAACATCAAGTTCGTTGTTCAGCGCTTTCTCATATTTTTTCAGAGAATCCAAATCCGATCTGTTCAATTCTAATTCTCTAAACTTGGCCGTGCCTTGACAACCGCAGCTGCACACCTCATTTAAAAGCTTACGGCAATTTTCCATCGCTTTTTCGTCGATTGAATATGGTATCCAGTACCCCTTTCGCTCATTTCTAACGAGCCCGGCTTGTCGCAAAATTTTAAGGTGCTGGGATACGGCGGCAGTCGTAATTCCAATTGTTTCCCCAATATTTTTTGCGCCTAAAGGGCCTTGGGATTTAAGGAGTTCGATTATTTTCACGCGGGTTTCGACGCTTAATACTTTAAAAATTTCGGAAGGTCCTAAGTGCATGTGGCCACCCATACAATATAGTAATTAATTAATTGCTAAACTACTATATAGGGTAAACCATGTCAAGAAATATCTTTATAGTTTATAAATGTAATGATATCTGATAGATAAATCAAAAGATGACAACACAGCAGCGCGGAACCTAACTTATGTCGCGGTTTTTTCGGCAGACTTTCACTAAGCCGACAGGCATTTTTTAAGAACATTTGCAGAAGGCCCCGCGCGTCCCTGTCAGGCCGCCGGCCAGGTCGTCGTAGCGGACGGATGCGAAATCGGCACGCGCTTGACGCCAAAAGATCGCATCTGTTAACCTCTGGACCGTGGACGGGTTTCACCACCACGGTCCAGTGCAATTCATTTTCTAACAAGGAGAAACAGATATGGGTGATAAGGGAAAAAAAGACAAAGGCAAAAGGGAACAACAGAAAAAGGCCCAGCTTAATCCCAAGGAAAAACGAAAACAAAAAAAAGACAAGAAGAAATAATTTCCGATTGCTTCTGTAACGGCTTTTGGTTGTTCCGGTGGGGTTGATATTCGTCCGTCCACGCAACTGAACCTGGCCGTTGTGTTTCTGATCGAACAAGGAATCGCAGATGGATCTTGTCGATTTCATAATAAAAGCTAAGCTTTCCGGATATGCGAGCGGTGGTGAAGGGCCCGGTCAAAAAATTTGATGATGGATCTGTGGGCCTTGAATTCGTAGCAGAGGGATATAAGTATCGGGACCGCTACTATGGTTTTAATCCATTTTCCGGAAGTGAGCATGTTTATGATGATCAGGGGGCATTAATTTGGGTGATGAATTACTACGGGGAAGTTTTGCCTACACATTCTGATCCCCAAAAGATTTACTTATTTCTTAGAGAATCGATGTCATCCATTACACCTGCTTATCCCTTTAGAGGTCCGGCCAAGTTGGAAAGAGGCAACTTGCGATATCAAAACGATCAGAATGGTACGTTGGATCGCTTTGATGGTGTTGAAAGCATATATGCAGGCGATGAAAGCGTTTATTTCCTCCGCTATCACGGCGGGAACATGACTAAAAACACATAACCTTCAAGGATTGGTACGCTTGAAAGGTCGTTGCAATCAAACCGACAAGGGAGATCTTCACTTGCACATAATTTAATGCCGCCTGAAAAATGAAGACTTGCCCCCCGCCTTTTTATACCAGGAAACAGGCATCAGAGACCATGGTCAAGGCGATTGCCGAGGGCGTCTGTCGGGTTTGGCAGGTATCCGACACAAAATCTGAATCGTGAGAAATGTAACTGACCGGTTTGAAGGGAGAAGACGCGTCATGAAAACCGATACGCAATGTGTTCACAGCGGCAGCTATATCGAGAAGACCACCGGCGGCATCAACACACCGATATTTACCTCCTCGGCCTATAATTATCTCAACCGGGATGAAACCCCTTATCCGCGCTATTTCAATACCGTGAATCAGGACGTGGTCGTGAAAAAAATCTGTGCCCTGGAAGATGCCGAAGACGGTGTCCTGTTCAGCTCGGGCATGGCGGCCATGAGCACGTCCATCCTGGCCTTCGCCGGGGCTGGGGATCATGTCGTGCTTATGGATGAACTGTATGGGGGCACCCATGCCTTTGTCACCGACACATTCGAACGCCTCGGCATCGGCTATGCCTTTGCAGGAACAAGCGGGGACGCGATCGCCGCCGCCATCACCGACCGCACCCGGGTCATCGTCATCGAATCCCCTACGAACCCTCTTTTGACCGTCATCGATATCGGCAAGGTCGCCGAGATCGCACAATCCCGTGGTGTCACGACGATTATCGACAACACCTTTGCCACCCCCGTCAACCAGAAGCCGTTGAAGCTGGGCATCGATATCGTCGTTCACAGCGGCACCAAATACATGGGCGGCCACAGCGACCTGTGCTGCGGTGTGGCGGTTACCTCACGGGCCAACGCCCGGCATATCCGCCATCTGGCCCGGCATCTCGGTGGCAGCCTGAATGCCACCACCTGCTACCTGCTCGAACGAAGTCTCAAGACCCTGGCCCTGCGAGTGGCGTGCCAGACCCGGAACGCCCGGCTGATCGCGGAATTTCTGGCCCAGCGTCCCAACGTGAGCCGGGTCAATTATCCCGGATTGCCGAATTCTCCCGGACATGCGATCGCGCAAAGCCAGATGACCGGCTTCGGCGCCATGCTGTCCTTCGAGCTGGATTCCGGGCCGACCCGCACCGAAACGTTTCTCCAACACCTCGAACTCGTGCGCCCGGCCGTCAGCCTGGGCGGAGTGGAGACGACCATCTGTTCGCCGGCGGTGACCTCCCATGCCAAAATGTCGCCGGAAGAGCGAAAACGCATCGGGGTGACGGATTCACTCCTACGACTGTCGGTCGGCATCGAACATATCGACGACCTGATCGAAGATCTTGACCGGGCCCTGAAGCAGGCCGCTTCGATCAACCCGGGTTGAGGACCGGCTATAGCGCAGATGAGAATCGAAATCCTGGGGTAATACAGGGACAACGCCCATGAAATTATGCGTTTACCAATATAACGTAAAAAGAGCCTGTACCTAATAGCCGTCCGTATCATGTCATGAATCGGGGGAAAAAAGGGGGTGTTCTTAAGAAAATTAGTTGAGCGCTTTAACCCGTTACAGTCCGACGTCGGGAAGGGCGTGGGTAAATGCGGTCAGGCAAGGTCCCCGGCCGTAATGACGCGCCCCACACCGCAATCGAGGTAATATTTGCCATAGCCTGCAGCCATAATCCGGCGGGACGCTGTCCCGGTGCAATGGGTCGGGGCCACATACTTCACACCCATATTTTTCAGCCGGGCAACAATCTCTTCTACGGCCAGGGCGTATGTATTGAGCAGGTGTAATCCGCCGAGAACCAGCAGAACATCCATTTGGGTAAGGCGCCGGGCTCTTTCAACCATCTCAACGATGCCGGGATGGGCACAACCCACGATCAGGATCAGCCCCCGGTTTGTCAGGACAATCAACCCCTGCTCGCTAATTACAACCCTTCCCATTGCGCCGGTGGACAGGGCGCTTTTGGCAATCATCACCGGCGAATCGATTTCCGTCAGGGTTGCGCCGTAATCTGCCAGTTTTCGCCGCAGGCCGATGGTAAAAGACTTTACCTTGCAGACATTTTTCCCAATCTTTTTATCCATTCAGAATTTATATCTTAAAGCTTCAGGAAAGATGGCTGTTGAAGCCATATTTACCAATGTTTTGTAGATAAGAAGGGACAGGTGCGGCCAATTGACGGCGACGTATTGAACATCTGGCCGGATCTTGCCGCAGCGGCCCGCCCTTCCGGGGCAAGATAGGGGGCCTTGGGGGCCTACTATGATTCTATGATTATCAGCTTATCCGCTGACGAACCTTGGCGGAAATAAATTCACTTATCAAAACGACCCCGAAGACCGAGATGAGCGTCAGCGAAACTTCCCGCCACAGGAACTGGTTGATGGAAGAATACAAAAGAATGCCGATGCCTCCAGCACCGACAAAACCGAGCACGGTCGATTCTCTGATGTTGATGTCCCACCGATAAACAATCGTTCCGTAAACGACCGGCAGGACCTGTGGAAGGATTCCGAACAAGAGAACCTGCAGTCGAGAGGCACCGGTGGCTTCGATCGCCTCTACCGCCCCCTCGTCGATTTCTTCGATGGCTTCGGCAACGAGTTTGCCCATGAAACCTATGGAACGGAAAGCGATGGCCCATATGCCGGCAACGGGTCCGGGGCCGAAAATAGCGACGAATAAAAGCCCCCATATAACCGTGTTAACCGAACGGGATCCTACCAATATCATCCGTCCGATGAGCCAGGTAACCGAATTAAAGGTCGTGTTGCGGGCCGCAAGAAATGCAATCGAAAAAGCAATGAAAAAGGTGATCACGGTCCCGATGGTGGCGATGTGAATCGTCTCAATCAACGGCTTTACGAGTGCCCCGGCAAAAGCGAGATCGGGCGGCCACATGCGGACGATAAGGTCCTGGGCCTGGATATGCGCGTCTAGAAAATAGAACCACGGAATGTCCATGGTGCTTAGGGCCCATACCGCAACAAACACGATGCTGACATACCACACATATCGAACGAGTGTTTCACGGGGGCTGAAGCGGCGCCAAATGTCGGGATGTTTTCCGGCGGGATTTTTCAGCATCACCGTAATCGGCCCCTTACCCAGTTGGAGAAAAACTCGCCCAGAAAAACCAGAGAGCAAATCGTTAGCAGGATTGCCAGACTGAAATCGTAGTCGTAGCGGCTGAACGAGGCGGCCAGTACCTGGCCGATACCACCCGCCCCTACGATACCGACAACGGTGGAGTGACGAACGTTGGCATCCAGCCGGTAAATGGATACACCGATATAACGGGGCATCGCCTGGGGCGAGATGCAGTAACTTATAAGTTGAAGGAATCCGGCACCGGTGGCCCGAATCGCTTCGATCTGGCCCGGTGGCATATTCTCGATGTCCTCGGCCAGCATTTTGGAGATAAAACTCGTGCTGGATACCGTGAGGGTGAGCACACCGGCAATCGGGCCGAAGCCGAAAATCTTGACAAAAAATATCGCCACGATGATTTCGTGAAAGGTTCGGGAAAGAATGATAAACATACGGGCCAGCAGATATACCGGTTTGGGGGTCATGTTTCTGGCCCCGCAGATGCCCAGCGGAACGGCCAGAATCATACCGAAAAAACTGGCTGCCAAAGCCATCTGAACGCTTTCAATGGTACCTTTGAATAGAAGCTGCCATCTGCTGAAATCCGGGGGAAACATACGCGCCAGAATGTTTCCGGCACGGGGAATCCCCGCTTTCACTCTGATCCAGTCAATATCGAGACTGTTCACCGACCATAAGAGATAGACGAGTCCGGCGACGATCAGGCCCTGGCGGATAATGGGACTTTCAATCATCCGGATCCGGTGCCATTGCGGTACGGTCTGGATACGGTTTTCAGGCAAATCGCTCACCCTGTCGCGGCCTCCCCGTCATTCCTGATTTTGATGGCCGGATGCCTCCTTACTTTTTTGGCGCTCACCATTTTCTTCGACCTTGCGGATCGTGGAACTCCAGTCTTCTTCCCCGTAGATTTCGGTAAGGACCTGTTCGGTTATCTGCCGGGGTGTACCGTCGAATACGATTTTCCCGTCGGCCAGACCGATAATTCGATCGCTGAAAGACTGGGCCAGACCCACGTCGTGAATGTTGACCAGGGCGGGCGTGCCACGCTCGTGCGCCAGTTCGACGATCAGCCGCATAATCTGACGGGACGTTTTGGGATCCAGACTCGCCGTGGGTTCATCGACCAGCAGCAGGTGCGGTTGCTGCATCAAGGCCCTCGAAATTCCGACCCGTTGTCTCTGACCGCCCGAAAGGGCGTCCGCCCGTGTGTCCTGATAACCGGAGATCCCCACCCGTTCAAGGAGCTCGAAGGCAGCGGCGATATCCTCCCTGGGAAATTTCCGGCGGTAAGATTTCCAGAACCCGACGTAGCCCAAACGGCCGCAAAGCAAATTTTCCATGACGGTAAGACGCTCAACCAGGTTGTATTCCTGAAAGATCATGCCCATTTGTCGCCGTATTTTTCGCAGCTCCCGTCGATTCAGGGAAAGGACGTCGACATCGCCGAGGATAATTCTTCCGGAGGAGGGTTCCACCAGCCGGTTGATACATCGGATAAGCGTGCTTTTACCGGCACCGGATGGACCGATGATCGCAACGACCTGGGGTTTGTCTACGGTGAAACTGACCTTTGTCAGTGCTTTGGCACCGGTCGGGTAGGTTTTCGAGACGTCGATGACTTTAAGCATAATACACGAAGGCTTTCCTGTTATTTCTTCTTTTTCTTCTTTTTCTTTCCGGCCTTCAGCGCCTTCAGGGCATCCTGCGTGTAAATGACATCATTCTCCTTCTGGATCGTCCGGATGACTTTCCAATTTTCGACGTAATCCACGGCGATAAAAGCATTGGCGCGCTTGCCGAAATCCTTTTCAAGCCCAGATCCGGCCCAGTCGAACGTTAAAAATGCTTCGCGGATTGCTTCCTGCAATTTCGGAGACAAGTTGTAGCTATATCCATAAGAGGTTCCGGGAAACTGGTCCGACTCCCAGATGATGCGGACATCGGATTCTTCGAAAATTCCCCTTTCAACCATGCGCTGCATGACGGTGGAGGCCACGGGCGCGGCGTCATAGTCACGGTTCACGACGCCCATGATGGAATTGTCGTGTTTACCTGAATAAATCACCTCGTAGTCTTTATCGGGCACGACCCCCATGTTTTTAAACAGCGCTCTAGGCGCCTGGTTCCCCGAGTTGGACGAAGGCGTTACGTGGGCGATCTTCCGGCCTTTGAGATCCTGAACCGTTTTGATGTCGGAATCCTTGTGGGTGATCAGCCAGAGCTTGTAGCCTCTGAATGTGCCGTCTTTGTTGCCCATCATGGCCACAGGATGGAATCCACCGAGATTGACGCCGTAAACGGTGGCACCGGCCGCAAAGCCCGACACGTGGAGGCGCCCGGAACGCATGGCCTCGACCTGAGCGGCATAGGACTCGGGGCCATACCACTTGACTTTCCGGCCGGTTTTCTTGGCAATGTGATCCATGAGCTCGCTGAAAACATTTTCGTAAACCGATGGGTCTTCTACCGCGGTGTACGAAAAAATGAGCGTGCCGGGGTCCAGCCACTGGCTCGAGTCGCTGGGTGTGTCTGCAAGCAGATCGCCGTTATCATCACAATAACGGACATCGAGATCGCCGCGATTCTTGCAATCTTCGGCATCTGCCGGTCCGGATAGACCGACAAGCAGGGTCATTGAAAGGAATCCGACAAAAAACAGTTTCAAAAATACGGTTTTGCTCATGGGGCGCTCCTTTCGTGGATGGTTGGTGGTTTATAATTGGTGTCCGTCCAGAAATGGTCTTTTTTGCCCTGATCGGCGTTCTCCGCGGGCTTTACGGCTGCGGCGTACAAAAGTACGCCTCACCGCAACTCCTTGTGCGGCCTTGATCAGAACAAAAAATCCTCATTTCTGAATCGGACACGATCATGACGTCTTAAATCTTTGGATGGGCACTATTTAATTAATATGGAAACAAAATAGCA
>JAERRP010000849.1 GCA_016735415.1 Desulfobacterales bacterium
AGGCGCACGGACGAAAACCCGGAAGATGCCGGTTATTTTTCTGTATGGCGGGACGTAGCTTTTATCATGTAGCTGCTGAGCGCCTCCTGGAGGGTCTCCCCTGCCAGGTGCGCGCAATGTTGTTCTTTTTCAGGCGCCCCCCCCATTTTTTCAAGAATCCGGTCGCCGGTCACATCAAGAAGTTCATCCGGGGTCTTTCCAAGGGCCATCTCCGCCGCAAAGGATCCACACACAGCGCTGGACCCGCACCCATCCGTCTCAAATGCCGCCTCGTTGATCCGATCGTTATCAAACCGTAGAAAGATTTCCATGGTATCGCCGCAGGGACCGGTTATACGGGCGTATCCATCAGGATCCGCAAGAGCACCACGGTAAAGGGGGTTGAGCATTCGGTCAAAAGCAGGAACGCCGTAGCCGTCATTTTCCAGAAGAATCTCTTTCTGAAGGTTTTTCACATGGTCATTCAGATTGTCAGCCATTGCATTTATCCTGCTTTGCACCGGTATTCCTGTCTTACAAGGTCACCTGGTTTCAATGAAGTCCGTCTTCACGGTCATGAACATTTACGATTTCATCCACCATTTTGTTAAATTCCCGGGAGAATGCAATAGCCTCGTTATCCAATACCGCCAACCCGCCGGCATCCCCCTGAATGACCACTTCCGGATCCAGGGGCAGGCGTCCCAAAAACTTCAGACTTTCCTTCTTGGCGGTCAACATGCCGCCGTTGGTTTTGAACAGTTCGATACTTTTTCCACAGTGGGGGCAATCCAAACCGCTCATGTTTTCCACGAGGCCCAAGATCTTCATATTGACCTGGCGGCAGAAATTGATGGATTTCCGTACATCCGCCAGAGATACTTCCTGAGGGGTCGTCACAATCAGGGCTTCCGCCCCTGGGATGGTCTGGGCCACAGTCAAGGGCTCATCCCCTGTTCCGGGAGGGGAATCAATGATCAGGTAATCCAGATCATTCCATTCAATATCGGAAATAAACTGCCGGATAACGTCGATTTTTAACGGCCCCCGCCAGATGGTCGCAGCGTCTTTGTTTTCTCCCATGAGGGGTTCAACGGAGATGACCTGCAGGTTGGGAAGATACTCGATGGGTCTGGCTTTCTCACCATTGGCGCCGCTTTGAATGTTTCCCTTCAACCCGAGCATACGGGGGACACTGGGGCCGTGAAGATCCACATCCATAAGTCCCACCTTTTTACCTTTTTTGGCAAGAGCGCCCGCAAGATAGGTTGCCACGCTGCTCTTGCCCACCCCGCCCTTGCCGCTCATCACCAGAATTTTATGTTTGATGCGACCCAGGCTCTGCTCGATTTCCTTGTCCTGAGCCTGCTGCTGCTCGTTCTGGTTGCTCATGGCGCAACCCTGCATATTATCTGCCATTTTAAACATTCTCCTTTACCGGAATAGACCGGATTCAAAATTTCTCACGCAAAGGCGCAAAAGCGCCAGGGGTCCTCGCTGGATGCATCTCAGTATATTATGGCGTGGGATAAACGTCGGAAAATCGGAGACCTGATCAGGTACGACCGCAACAACTGCCGGGGCCCGCACAGCTGGAAGGCGGTCCGCCTGATCCACAGCATCGATCCGCCGCATTCTCGGGGAACCTCCCGGTGGGACTGACGGTCGCATGGGCCGACAGCAGCTTCTTGAGATTTTTTCCGCCGCAGCTTCCACAGGCAACCAGGTCGGTTTCGCTGCTGGCGATCAATATTTCCGTATGCTGACCACAGTCAAGGCACTCAAACTCAAAAATCGGCATGGTTTCTCCCTTCCCTTACCATTGACCTTCAACATTTGCATCTTCCGCCAGCGGCAGTTTCCCGGCCGCATAGGCGGCCACGGCTTCACGCACCGTACCCGTCGCATCGTTGGCCACACCGACCTTCGCAGCGACCATGGCTCTAAAAGCATTGGGACCGCAATAACCGGTCAGAAGGACACCCGCGCCCGTCTCACTCACCATCTTGGCCGCCTGTATGCCGGCGCCCTTAAAGGCGTTCACATTCTCTTTGTTATCCAGCACTTCAAATGAAAGGGTTTCAGAATCAACCACCAGGATATAGGCAGCTCTGCCAAACCGGGGATCCACTTCGGAATCCAGATCAACACCTTTTGATGTAACAGCGATTTTCATGAGCCCTCCTAATTTTCGTTGACCACTTTGGTTGAATGTTCATCACGATACTGGATCACAGCCTTTTGCAGGGTTTTGATGGCCAGACGGGCGCAATGTACTTTCTGGTCGGGCATTTTTTCCAATTCACCATATAGTTCATCCAAGGTCAACGATTCAGCCTCTTCCAAGGTCTTTCCTTTGGCAAGCGCCACGGCGGCACTGCCTGACGCCACCGCTCCCGGACATCCCATAACCTGAATTTTGACATCCTCTATTCGATCACCCTTGACATTCATGGTAATCTTCATGGTGTCGCCGCAAGGCCCCGTAAGATCCGTGCAGTGATCAGCGCCTTCAATGATGCCCAGGTTATTCTGGTTCTGAAAGTATTCAATGGCCTTATCCGCATATCCGGATTCGGAAAGCATGTTGTAGACATCATTTTTGGGTTTGTCATTCTCCATTAAAAACGATCCTTTTTTCAGATTTTCCTTAAAATTACAGACAACACCCCATCAGTGGCCGCCGCCACCGCCGCCACACACCTGATCATCGCCGATCATCTGAAGCTTCCCGGCAATCAGGTCCTCAACCACCGGCCTGATCTGCTGCCTTGTTGCATCATAAAATACATCGACCCCGACCTGTTTGAAACCCATCAGGGGACGCATGCCGATGCCGCCGACAATCAGGGCTTTCACATTATGGCTGGCCAGCAAATTAACGGGTACCATACATCCACCCTGCACATGGCTCTCATTGGGTATGGTGGTGACCTGTTTCACTTCGCCACCCTCCACATCCACGAAGGTAAACACATCGCAATGACCAAAATGGCCTGATCTCTCTCCATCCAAACCACCGATTCCCATACTCGGTATAGCAATTCTTCCTTCTTCCATAGTTTAAAAATCCTCCTCAGTTCAAACCAATTAAAAGCGCCCATTGTACCCGTAAACTTCCGAGTATCTTCCATAT
>JAERRP010000062.1 GCA_016735415.1 Desulfobacterales bacterium
GGGGCTCGGGGCACCGGGCGGGGACGCCTGCTGCTCCCGGACGGTCGCGGGCAGATCGGCGGCCCTGCGGGGAATGATGCCCGCTTCCTGGCAGCGCTTGAAAAGATCGGTATGACGGAACCGGGACGGGTCCGGGGCGCCGGCCGCTTCGGAAAGCATCAGGTAGACCTGGCGGCAGCCCGGGCAGCAGAAAAACGCCGTCCGCTCCCCCAGGTCCAGTTCGAAATGTCCATATTCAAACGGCAGACCGCAGAGGGCGCAACCTTCGGATGGCGGGGGCATGGAAACGGGTTCAGCGCACGCCGAGGGACTTGACGTAATGGACGATCTTCCAGCGGTCGTCGGGGAAGATGGTGGTGGCCAGGGCCGGCTGGCGGGCGCCGGGCCGGTCGACGCCGTAGCTGATTTCCTTGAACATCAACCCGTCCCCCGTGGCCTGGACCCGGGAGATGCGCAGGTCGGCGGGCAGGGGGGCGAAGCTCTGGCCCACCGTGCCCTGGCCGTCATGGTTGAGGCCGTGGCACTGCTGGCAGTAGGTGGCATACAGAACATGCCCCTGTTCGATAATTTCGGCCGTGCGCGGCGTGTAGGGCGAGTGCAGGCTGACCGGATCGGCCGTGCGGTAAACGGCCTCGCCGCCGTCGAGCGTCACCAGATTGTCTTCCATCACCAGAATCGGTTTTTCATAGGGGCGCACCGCCGGGGTCTGCCACATGCGGCCCCATTTGAAGTAGGTGTCGTGGATCGTCAGGGCCGAATACGTACCGAACAGCACGGCCAGCCCCGCAAAGGCGATGATCAGGTTCTTTCTCATTCATTCCCCCCCGGCGCCCAGGACATGCTGCGGATGGGGCCCCTTCTGGTAGACCGCATAGGGCGATTCGGCCGGAACGTCCAGGATGGGCCGGTAATCCCAGGTGGGCTGGCCCAGGTCGGAAACCACGAAAAAGCTGAAAAAGCCCTTGCCCAGAATGAGCGCCAGCAGCGCGAAAATAACGAACCAGGTCTTCAGGACCGACTCTTTATGGAGATGCTCGTTCATTTTAGATTTTGACTCCCAGCAGGCCGTGCATCAGGATGTAGAAAAAAGCCCAGATAACGGTGCCGACAATGATCAATATCATCACCAGGGGAAAGGCGACATCCCGATCTTCGATGCCGTCCGGGTAGCGATAGATGATCTCGTTTTCCCGCCTGGTATCGTCCTGGCCGTGAAACCGGGTATAGGCCAGAGCGACACCGAACAGGACCATAAAAACCAGGGTCGGAAAGAACCACAGCATGATGTCCTGAAAATTCGAGAGTGAAAAAAGCTGCATGGGTCACCTCAACTTCCATGAACGAGAGCGAATAAGATAACGGCCGCGGTGGCCGCCAACCCCAGGGCCGCCATGGTGAACAGGGTTATGATCTGCAGCCGGATAAACCGCGACGGGCGGACGGGCGGGGGATCGGGCGCTTCGTGCAGGGGCAGATAGCGGGCACGCTGCTGGTCCTTGAACTGACCGTTATCCAGGGCCCAGAAAAAGATGATCAGGGTAATCCCGAAACCCAGCGCCATATAGGTCAGAAAATAGGGGTAGTACATTGCTCAGTTCTCTCCCGTCAGGGTTCGTAGGCCGCGTCGATGCCGCGCGGGGGCGTATTGGCATCGCTCTGGTTTATAAAATTGACTGCCACGAAATTGCCGACCTCCCAGATTTTCTCGGATTCCAGTTCGCGCTTGAAGTAGGGCATGGCGGTGCCGGTAATGCCATTCATGATGTGATAGTAGAGGATGCCCCCGGAAATGCCGCGATCCTTGAGAATCGTGAAATTAAGCGGCGGCGGGTAGATCCAGGGCTGGGCCGGCCCCATGCCGTCGCCCACGGGACCGTGGCAGCCGAGACAGAAATCCTGGTAGATTTTGCGCCCCCGGGCCAGTCCGGCCTCGGTGGTCGGATAGGGGTTGGGAATCTTGCGCCAGCCTTCGGGCACGATCTCGACATTGAGCCAGCGGGCATTGGCCTCGACGCCGCTTTCATAGGCCGCAACGGCCATTTTCTTCCAGAAGCGCTGCCGGGCCATGCGCCGGTCGGCATCCTTGAACCCCAGGCCCTGGACGTAGCGGGTCAGAATCTCCAGGTTGCCGTCGCCCAGATAGGCAAAGGGCGGCATGATCGACAACGGCCGGGTATAGCGCGGGTTGATGAAATGCGCCCTGTGCCAGTCATCGGGATGCTCCCCGCCCTCCTGGGAAAGGTCGACCCCGGTGCGCTGGCAGCCCAGCAAAATCGGCTGATCCTGCACATAGTCTCCGGCCTGGGCGATGCGCTCGGCCCCGAATCCCATGTCGATGGCCCGGATGGACTGGCTGTGGCAGTAGACACAGCCGTTGGCGATATAGAGTTTACGGCCGGCGGCTTCTTCGGCCGTGCGTTCACGAAAGATTTCCGAAGGCGTTTCATCATAAGTGGCATAGGGCACATACACCACCATGAAGATAATGGCCCCTAAAATGAGCAGGCTGCCAACTAAAACCGCAACGGGCGTCATCTTCATGACAACTTCTCTCCCGGGTTGAAATACAGGGTTCGGACAACGTTATACAGCCCCAGGATGGCCGAGCTGAAGATCAGCAGACCGAGCGCAGCCCGGGTGATGTAATACATGTGAATTTCAGGCAGCACCCGGTAGATGGTTTCGCCGATGTACCAGGCGTTTCCCTGGATCAGCCCGGCGATGGTCAGCACCACGGTGAAACCGACCACGCCGATCAGGATCATCCAGTATTGAAAATCGGCCAGGAAACGGCTGAACAGCGGCTTGTTGGTAATGCGCGGCAGAATGTAATACATCCCGCCCAGGGAGATCATACCGGCAAACCCCAGGACCCCCACGTGGGCATGGGCCACGACCCAGTTGTTGAAATGGGTGATCCGCTGCACCTGCGGCAGGGCCATGATCGACCCCTGAATGCTCACGAAAAAGTACATGATCGTACCGGCGAAAACGAACTTGGCCCCGATGTCGTTGTGGATCTCCCCCAGTTTGCCTTTGGCCGTGTACCAGATATTGATCAGGAAGGCCATCACGGGGATCACCATGGCGATACTGTCGACGATGGCGATGACCTTGAGCCAGGTCGGCACCGGCACCTGCAGCAGGTGATGGGTCCCGATGTGGGTGTAGATCACGAGCAGGGACCAGAACCCCAGGAGCGAGAGGGTATGGCTGTAAAGCGGCGCCTTGCAGGCCCGGGGAATGACGTAGTAGGCCACCCCGGCGCACAGGGGCGTTAAGAGAAGCCCGAAGACATTGTGGCCGTAAAACCACAGCAGAATCGCATCCGGTATGCCCACCAGAGCCCCGGTATCGGGCCGCCAGATGACATTGCCGAGGCTGAAGGTCACGGCCGTCAGCAGGATGCCGGCACAGGCATACCAGACCGACACATAGAGCATCGGCTCCTTGCGCCGGGCCACGGTCATGAGGAAGTTGACGAGCACGAGGCTGAACACCAGCACGACCCCCATGTCCACCGGCCAGATCATCTCGGCGTATTCGCGCCCCTGGGAATAGCCGGCGGCCAGGGTGATGATTACCCCGACCAGGGTCAGGTTCCACAGCGCGACGGTGACCACGCCCAGTATTTCGCTGAAAAGTTCGGTGCGCAAAAGCCGCGGCAGATAGTAGAAGGCCGCCGCCAGCAGACCGGGGGTGACGAAACCGAACAACACCAGGTTGACGTGAATGGGGCGCATTCGTCCGAAAACGAGCCAGCCGATATTGGCGGTCAAATCCGGCGCCATCAGTTCGGTGGCCCCTAACAGGCCGGCAAACGTCGCCACCGTCATCCAGAAAGCCGAGGTGAGGCAGAACCCCTTCGCCGTCAGGTAATTAGACGACGCGTTCGTTGAATTGGTTGCCAAAGCGGGTGTCTCCTTGTGATTTCCACTCAACCGGTCTTATCCCATCGTTGATGTTAGCTGTGGCAGGCCAGCCAGCAGCCCAGGTTGACTTTCTTCTCCTCGTGGCAGTTAATGCAGAATCCCATTTTAAAGTGTTTGCCCCTGATGCGATCCTGGGTTTCCACCTTGTCGTGGCAGGATTCGCATTCGACCCCGAAGCGGATGTGCCGCTGATGGTTGAAGAGAACATGTTCGGCCAGGAAATTGGCCTTGACCCAGGGGGTTGGTGTCCCGGTATCGAAATAGCGATGTTCTTCCTGAATCCACCAGTGATTGGCGATGATGTAGTTGTGGCAGTAAAGGCATTTTTCCACCGGCGGCAGTCCGGGATGGTTCGAGCGGCCGACATAGGGGTGGCAGAACTGGCACTGAATCGCCTTGTCGCCGGCATGCAGGCGATGGCTGAACGGGATCGGCTGCTGCGGTCCGATAAAGCTCTGCGGCGGCAGGGAGAAGAATACCAGGAAACCGACCACCAGCGCGGCGGCGGCAAGTGTCGCCAATATCGGAACCCGGTTGGCGCGAAGTCGCGCCAGGCCGTTTTGCAGGCAGGCCAGCGGGTCCATCACTTCACCTCCCGGGAAAAAGCAGTGGGTGTTCATCAGAGAATGAAAAGGCGGACTATTGCTCTGATAGTACAGTTTTGGCTGACTAGCATTTCATGAAGACAAC
>JAERRP010000506.1 GCA_016735415.1 Desulfobacterales bacterium
AGGGCGTCATCCTTGCGGGAAAAGCCGGCTTGGGTCAAAAAGCGGCGCTCGGCCGTGATGATCCGCTCCCCGGCCGCGATCAGTTCCTCGAGCGTATAGTCCGCACCCGTGGCGGCATTCAGGTATTCCAGAATGCCCGTGGGCGGCACGTCGAGCTGTTTGGCCGCCAGGTTCCGGACGCAAAAGAAGATGCAAAGACCGGCCGCGTCGATAACGGCCGAAAGATCCTGGAAGGATTTGGTGATTTTGGCCTTGCCCCGCCACGCCAGCGGATCGACGGGTTCCGGGATACCGAAGAGTTCGAAATAGGCCGGATCGCCCCGCATGTGGGAGCCGCCGATGGGTGAGGTGGCATAGGCCAGCCCCATGGCCTGGGCGCCGCGGGGTTCGTAGCCGGGGAATTCCTGTTTCTTGGAGACCATGGCCAGTTCGGGATGGCCGCAACTCTCTGCCAGGCGATAACTGCCCTCGGCCAGGCGGTCGCCGAAACCCTCGCGGTAGCCCGTCTGGTGCGCTAAGGCCACCAGCGCCCGGCCGTCGCCCCACGCAAGGGGCCGGCCGACGGTTTCGGCCGCAAGGTATCCCCGTTCGACCAGTTCCATGGCGCAGGCAATCGTGGCGCCCATGGTAATCGTATCCAGACCCAGTTCGTTGCAGATGTAGTTAGCGTTGATCACCGCCGCCAGGTTGTCGATCATGCAGTTCGACCCCATGGCGTAGATGGTCTCGTACTCCGGCCCCTCCCCTTCCCCGGCAAACTCCGGATCCTCCACCCGGGTCTTGCGCCCGCAGCCGATGGGGCAGCTGTAACAGGCCTTGTTATTCACGAGATATTTCTCGGTCAGGGTTTCGCCGTGGATACTTTCCCAGCCCTCGAAGGTCCCCTGCTGCCAGTTTTTGGTGGGCAGCACCCCGAAATGCTGGGTGGTGATAACGACACCGGCCGTACCGTTGATCGTCAGCCCCAGGGGCGTTTCCTGAATGGCCGCCTTGAAGCTTTTCAGTATTTTTCGATTGAACACCTTGAACCGCTCCGGATCGGCCAGGGTGACTTTGTTCTCCCCGCGCACCACCACCGCTTTCAGGTTCTTGCTGCCCATCACGGCGCCGACCCCCGAGCGGCCGGCCGCCCGGTCCTTGTCATTCATAACGGCGGCAACCCGCACCAGGCGTTCGCCGGCCGGCCCGATACAGGCCACCCTGGCTTTGGGATCGGTCTCCCTGCGAAGCAGGTCGGTGGTTTCGTGCGTGGTCCGGCCCCAGAGATGGTCGGCCTCACGCAGTTCGGCCCGGCCATGGTCGATCCACAGGTAAACGGGCCGCTCGGCCCTGCCGGAGAAGATCAGGCCGTCGAAGCCGGCGCGCTTCAATTCGGTGGGAAAACGACCGCCTGAATTCGAACAGGTGATGGCCCCGGTCAAGGGCGATTTGGTCATGATCATGTAGCGGGCCCCGGTGGGGGCGCCGGTTCCGGTCAGAGGCCCGGTGGCCATCACCAGCAGGTTGTCCGCTGAGAGGGGATCACAGTCCGGGGCCACTTCGCGGCTCAGAAAATAGATCCCCAGCCCGCGTCCGCCGATATAGTCTTTGGCCACAACCGGATCGAGCGGCACTTCATGCAATTCCCCCCGGGTCAGGTCGACCCGTAGCAGTTTTCCTGTCCACCCGTTCATGATGCGCCTCCTTTTGACCCGTAATTTGGTGATCAGATCGTTTATTCACTCCCTACTATTTTTGACCCGCCTATAAAAGCACTTTTTCCAGACGGGCCACCAGGAAGTCGATCTCGTCGTCGCTGATGTTCAGGGGCGGCGACACCCGGATCGTGTGGCCACGGCTGTCGTTGATGATGAGCCCCAGGTCCACCAGCCGGTGGCAGAAGGCCATCGCCTTTTGGTTCGTGACCTCGATGCCGATAAACAGGCCGCGGCCGCTCATTTTTTTCACGTGGGGGGAGCGCGCGGCGATCCGGTCTATTCCCTGCCGCAGTTTTTCTCCCTG
>JAERRP010000452.1 GCA_016735415.1 Desulfobacterales bacterium
GGTTACCATTGGCATGAAAAGCGTGATTCAACAGTTTGAAACGCTGCTGGCCGACCAGTCGGTTGACACGCGTGTGGTCCGCCCGGCCGGCATCAATCTCTATAATTTTTTTTCTCCCCTGATGCCGCAGGAGGGTACATACGCTTTTCTGGGACTTTTTGATAATTATTTCAATTTCCTTGTGTTTGAAAATGTTCGCTTGATGTTTTTCCACGGCGTTAAGCGCGGTTTTTCCGACCTGCAGTTTTTCCAGGATGTGGACATGACCATTCAACATTACCTTGACACGAACCCGGGCAAACGCATCGAGCGGCTTTGCATCGGCAGCCAGGTCGGTTATCATGACGAACTGCTGGAGGTTCTGGGAAACCTGATCGAAATCAAAGTGACCGTTCTGAAAGAGCACAAGCTGATCGATTCGCCTTTCGATCAGCATCAACCCCTGGAACGGCTGAGGCTTTCTTCGTTCGCTTCGGCCATCGGTGCGGCGCAAAGCCTGCTGCATACATAATATGATGGTATTTGACCAGATCAACCTCACGACCCGCGAGCGCATTGACTACCGCATTCGCTTCATGCTTTTCGGTGGTATAGCGGCGCTGGTGCTCATTATCTCTGTGATCAACCTCTACAAAGGGTATCAAGCCTACAGGGAGCGCGCCGCTTATCAGGATAAAATTGAACAACTTCAACAACAGGCCCTGAAACTGCAAGCCGCCGAAAAACGCACCGGTCAGGTCAGCGATAAAGCCTATCAGACCTTGATGAACAAGAGCCTTCGCATCAATCATTTGATCGCGCTCGATTTGTTTCCCTGGGTGAAAGTCCTGGACGCCCTGGAAGATGCCCTGCCGGCCGTTGTCGTTATTGATACGTTTCAAGCCGTTGATGGCTTCACGCGCATCAACCTTGCGGGCCATACCGACTCTCTGGAACAACTGGTGCAATTTCAGGAAGGCCTTGAAGCCTCTGATTTGTTTGCCTCCGTGGTTCTCGAAAACATGGGCCTGGGCGGTGGATCCAAGGGGACGACGCAACCAGATTCCGGAAGACGCATGGAATTCAAGCTGCATTGCCGTTTGCAGCTGGATAAAGTTTTCCCGGAAGAGGCCTACGGTTCGCTGTGGCTGACGCTGAAAAAAGCTCAGAAGACGCAATAAGGGAGAGACACATGCCCTGGTCCTGGTCACAATTTTCCGATTTGCTGAAAGCAAACAAACGCTTTTGGCTCGTGTGCGCGGGTCTTATCGTCGTCAATCTGATTTTTTACCTCTTTTTTGTGGCGGGCGAATTCGAGCAGATCAACCAGTTGCAGAAAAGCTATCAGACCAGGCGCCAGGACCTGACCGAAATGCGCAAATTGCAGCTACGGGCCGAGAATTATGCCGAAAGCCAAAAAGCATGGAAGGCCTTTCTGGACCGCATCGAAAATAAAATCAACTTTCCGGATCGGATAGAAGAACTGACGGCGCTCTTTCACCGCCACAATCTGGACCCCGGCGGCTTGACTTTCAAATCCGAAAAAGTGGCCGGTCTGCCGCTGGTAAGATTTGTCAGCGCAATTGAAACCTCAGGCCGTTACGCTGACCTGAAAACCCTGCTCAGCGGGATACAGCAGCTTCCCGGCCTCTTCTGTATCGAGCGCCTGGACATCGACAAGAACCGCAAAGCAAGCACGCTCGTATTGAAAATGGAGTTGGCGGCCTATTTTAACGATCCCCGCCCCGGTCCTTGAAACCACGTTCCATTGAAACTGGACATCATCGATGGGTTTCCGTTATGGCCATTGACAATAAGCATAAGGTTCTGATCGGCCTGGTCCTGTTCCTGGCCGCGCTTATGACGTATCGGATCATCAATCCATACCGTCAGCAAACCGTTTCAAAGTTGACTTATGGTCGTACCAATATAATCGCCGCCGTCTCCAGTGTTGATGCGGAACGACCGACAAAAGTAATGAGCGCCCTTTTTGCGCACCCCCCTCAACTGGACGTAAAGGTTGGCCGCGATCCTTTTCGCAGGCTTCCGAAGCCGTCCGCCATCCAGGCCTCAGGCCTCATCGACAATAAACCGCCGCCGCGCGAGGTTTTACCGCTTGACCGGATGAAGGAACAATTGCGGCGCTTCAAGGTCTTTGGCTCTTTCCGCCAGGGCGACCGAACGTCCCTTTTCCTGCAGCGCGGCAAGCAGGTTCTCATCGTCAGCAAAGGCGACCGCATCGACGGCGAATTCAAGATCGAATCGCTTGATGGCCATTCCGTTGTTGTATCGACAAGGGATACGGAGCCCTTCGAATTTATCTTTGAAGAGGTTCAAGCCGGTGCCGACAACGGTGCCGGTCGGTCCCTGTCATCCGTAAAAGGGGCCGCGTTCAGGCCGACCCCGACATCGGGGGCGCCACAGCACATTCCATCCCAGGCCCCGCCTCCGGATGTAGACGAAGAGGTCCCTTCAAATCGCGAAGCGGATAGCGACCCGTCAATATCGCCAGAAGACATACCCCCGGACGAATTATTTTCAAGGCCGTTACCGACACCGCTTGACGAATTTCCCGGCAGCTCAGAATTAAATTCGAGAAGCTTCACACCCGAGCGCAAAGCTGATTAAAAAACGCACGTCGCGCCCACGGCTGGATAAAAGAGGGCCTTTGGCTGGATTTCATTCAATGTTAGTGCTATATAGTTTAAATCCTTATACGATTTTATAAACCAGTGTTTAGCTGCGCACGAGAAATGCCGCCGGCTTGGAAAGAAATGCACGCGCGAACCGTCA
>JAERRP010000519.1 GCA_016735415.1 Desulfobacterales bacterium
GAAACACCTGATCGTCAGCCACCACGGCGCTCCCGAGTTCGGCTCCCCCGAACCGCCCAAGACGATCGAAGCGGTCGTGCTGCACTACATCGACGAACTCGATTCGAAGATCAACGCCATTCGTGAATTCATGGCCAAGGAAGCGCCGTCCCAGGCCTGGACGTCCTACCATCGCATTCTGGGTCGGCATTTTTACCGCGGACGGCCCCACCCGGCCCCGGAAACCGGGAACGGGGAAAACACCGAATCCGGACGGACGGACTGAAACCCCTATGTTTGTTTCACTGGAAGGCATCGAAGGCGCCGGCAAAACCACGACGCTGCCCCATCTGGTGGCATCGCTGGAGGCCCGCGGGAAAACCTGTACGGTCACGCGCGAGCCCGGTGGAACCGATTTCGGACGCCGGCTGCGGGCGATTCTGCTGGACCCCGCCACGGGTGCCATCGAACCGAAGACCGAGCTGCTGCTCTACCTGGCGGATCGGGTTCAGCATGTCAGAGAAGTCATTCAGCCGGCCCTGGAAAGCGGGCAGGTGGTCCTGTGCGACCGCTACATGGATGCCACCGTCGTTTACCAGGGTGTGGCCCGCGGGCTCGGCCGGGCCCTTATCATGGAACTCCACCGGCTGGTTCTGGGGAAACTCAAGCCCGACGCCACGCTGCTGTTCGATCTTCCGGCGCGGGTGGGTCTGGAACGGGCCTGGAAAGATTTCAACCAGGGCGAGCGCAGCCGGCGCGAATCGCGGTTCGAACAGGAGAGTCTCGCTTTTCACGAAGCGGTGCGCGAAGGCTACCTGGGTCTGGCCCAAAGCGAACCGCAGCGTTTTCATATTATCGATGCCGCCGCCGATCCGCAGGCGGTCGCCCGGCAGGCATCAGCGGCATTGGCGCGGGTGCTGCGATCCAAGGCGCCCCCCAACGACCGGATGTCTGGCGATCGAATGACACCATGAATGCAACCCTGATCGGTCAAATCGGCCACACGCCCCTGGTGGAAATTACCCGGCTGAACCCCCACGCCGGCGTACGTATTTTCGCCAAGATAGAATACATGAACCCCGGCGGTTCGATCAAGGACCGGGCCGCCCTGTACATGATCGAAGACGGTGAAAAAAACGGTGCCCTGACCCCGGGCAAGACCGTCATCGAGGCCACTTCCGGCAACACCGGCATCGGGTTGGCCCTGGTCTGCGCCGTCAAAGGGTACCGCTTGCGTCTGGCCATGTCCGAATCCGCCAGCATCGAACGCCGGAAGATCCTGCGGGCTTTGGGGGCCGATATCCTGCTGACCCCCGGCCACCTCGGTACGGACGGGGCCATCGAGGAGGTCTATCGCCTGGCGCGTGAAAACCCCGACCAGTACTTCATGACCGACCAGTTCAACAACCCGGCCAACTGTTGGGCGCATCGGGATGGCACCGCCCAGGAAATCTGGCAGCAGACCGGCGGGGAAGTCACCCATGTCGTCGCGACCCTGGGGACCACCGGTACGGCCATGGGGCTGTCCATGGGGCTCAAGGCCTTGAAGGCCGATATCCAGATCATCGGAATCGAACCGTTCATGGGTCACAAGATTCAGGGGCTCAAAAATATGAAGGAGTCCTACTGCCCGGAGATTTTCGACAAGAGCCGCCTGGATCTCAAAATGAATGTCGATGATGAGGAAGCCTTCGCGATGACCCGCCGGCTTGCGCGCAGCGAGGGGCTTTTCGTGGGCATGAGCAGTGGCGCCGCCATGGCCGCCTCACTGCAGACCGCCGCCCGGATCGATACGGGCACCCTGGTGGTGATCCTGCCCGACGGGGGCGAACGCTATCTGAGCACGCCCCTGTTTACCGTTCAGGAAAAAGCCGCTGTTCGCCTCTTCGACAGCATGCAGCGCCGGGCGCGACCGCTCGAAACCGTCCAGCCGGGCAAGATCCGCATGTATTCCTCTGGGCCCACCGTGTATCGCCGTATCAGCCTGAGTAAATGCCGCCGCTACGTGTTCGCCGATCTCCTGCGCCGTTACCTGGAGTACCGCGGTTACGAAGTGCAGCATCTGGTCAACATCACCGATCTGGACGACAAGACCATTCAGGGCTCCGAGGCGGCCGGTCAGGACCTGAAGACCTTTACGCAGGGCTACACCGCGCTTTTCCAGAAGGACATGGCCTTCCTGGGGGTGCGCCCGGCGGATCATTACCCCCTGGCCAGCGACCATGTCGACGACATGGTCCAGATGGCGCGGCAGTTGGTGCAGAAGGGTTTTGCCTACGAAAAACTGCGTTCGCTGTACTTCGACATCTCACGTTTTGCGGACTATGGAAGGCTTTCCGGCATTGATCTGAACAAGATCCGGCTGGGGCATACCGTGGACCTGGATGATTATGAAAAAGAGAACCCGCGTGATTTTACCCTGCTCAAGCGGGCCCGGCTGTCCGAATTGAAGCGGGGACTTTTCGCCAAGACCGAATGGGGCAACGTCCGGCCTTCCTGGCACATTCAGTGTGCGGCCATGGCGACCCGCTATCTCGGCGAAACCATCGACATTCACACCGGGGGGCGGGAACTCGTTTTCCCCCATCATGAAAACGAGATTGCCATTGCCACGGCCCTGTCCGGCAAACCTCTGGCCAACTTCTGGCTGCACTGCGAACAGGTTCGCCCGGGCCGGGATGCCGTCGGGGCGGAGGGCAGCCCTCTAACCCTGGAAACATTGATCAAAGCCGGTTACGCCGGCCGCGATGCACGTTTCTGGCTGCTGTCGACCCACTACCGCAAGCCCGTCGTTTTTTCAAAAAAACGGCTGGTCAATGCCGCCCGGTCCCTCAAACGTCTGGATACCTGCATTCATCGTCTGTTGACCCTCGAGGACGGCCAGGCCGGCCCGGAACTCCATCAGCTGTTGTACGATATCCGCAGCGGGTTCACCCAGGCCATGGACAACGACCTGAATGTATCGGCGGCGCTGGCGGCGCTGTTTTCCATCATTCGCCGGATCAACGGGCTGATTCAAACCCGGCAGATCGATCCGGAAGGCGCCGCCCGGGTCATCGATGCCTTCCGCACGGTCGATCAGGTGCTGGGGATATTTGACTTCAACCAACGGTTCCTGCCAGACAAAGCCACGCACCTGATCGAAGCCCGCCGCAAGGCGCGGGCCGCACATGACTGGGCCGCCGCGGATCAGCTGCGGGAGGAATTGCAGGCCATGGGAATCGATATTCAGGACCAGAAGATATGAAGACTTTGTTTTTCCCCCAGACCTTGATTGAACCGGCTCTGGCCGAAGCCCTGCAGGCCATCTTCGGTCCGGTGACCCTTTTACATCCGTCACCGGAAGCCGTTGCCGAACAGACGGCTGCTCTGGTAAAAGCGCATCTGATCGAACTGGTGTTTCCCTGCCGGGGCGACGGTGCCGCTCTGGGCGCAGCCATCGCGTCCTTCAAACGCTGGGCTTCCGACCATAGCGGCGAGGATCTGGCCGGGCTCATGCGGCAGGGTCGGAAGAGTCCCTTTTTCGGCGAGGACGCCACCGCGCGGATTGTCGCGGAAGTCAAAGCCGGCCGCGCGGCGGCGCCGAAAGCGACGGCGGCGGAGCGTTTGCACCGGGCGCGACTGCTGCTGATGATGGCGCAGGAACTCGATCTCCACCGCCGTGAACTGGCGACGGACTTCCAGCGCCTGGAAGCGCAGGAACGCCGGATGATAGACGTCCTCAAAGGAGAAGAGAAATCGGATGCGGCCATCCGCGACCGCCCGCGTCTGTCGACGCCGGCGACCACGTCCCCGCTGCATATGCTGCCGGAGCGAATTTGGGCCTGGGCGCAACTGGCCACACAGGCGGAGGACTTTTGGGAACAGAATCCGGAGGCATGCTTTTTGACCGACGATGCGGATGTACTGGCCCACATCACCGATCAGGAGGAAGCGGATACCCTTCTGACCCGGCATCCCGTTCCCCATGGGTCCGAGGCCCTGCGCGCCTGGATAGCCGATCCCCGCGGTCAACCGCCAATGCTTGAATCGCCGCCGCCGCAGCCTTTGCGACTAACACTTATGCGCCTGCCACAGCCTTCACCGTTCGAATGGGTGCGGCGGCTGGCAGGGAATACGCCGACGGATCCAACCGCACCGGATCAGACCGGAAAATTTAACGGTGTGCTGGTCGGGCATGTCTTGCTTTGATGTTCGTGGCCCGAGGATGGCCGCAAGACGCGGAGGTCCTCATGAAACTATTGAAATTTATATAAAAACAGATCCGGGTTTCAGGTCTGAAAAAAAAACGAGAAAGCTTGACTCGTTATGACAATTGGTATAAGGACTCTCACGATGTGGATTGCAATGGCGTTTAGACGTCAGAATATACCCTTTGAAAGGAGGCTTGTAGATGGCTTTTAACCCGATTGTGGACGAAGAAAAATGTGAGGGCTGCGAAGAGTGTGTCGATGTCTGTCCGGTAGAAGTATTCGAGATGCAGGATGGGAAATCCGTGCCCGTGAACGCAGAAGAGTGTCTGGGCTGCGAAAGTTGCATCGAAGTCTGCGAAGCTGACGCGATTACTATCGAAGAAACCTGATTTTCGGCTGAATGGCCTTTGACCCTGATTCCGTATTCGGAATCAGGGTTTTTTTTGTGCGTTCAAAGTGCCTTTTTTACAGGGTAGGCTTAAAAGAAAATGCCGGCGCTCATCGCGACCGGCATTCTCTTTTTGATCATGTGCTTGAAACAGTGCTTGCTAATTCAGCGGCACCAGTTCCACGCGACGGTTTTTCTTCCGATTCTCTTCGGAATCGTTCGGGAAACGCGGGCGATCTTCGCCATAACCTCTGGCTTCCAGACGATAACTGGCAACCCCCTGGCTGACCAGATATTCTTTGATCGCGTTGGCACGCCGGTCCGACAGACCACGGTTGTAGTCGGCCTCGCCCAGATCGCATGTGTGCCCCTGGATTTCGACCCGAATCTGGGGGTTTTCCAACAGGATTTTGATGTCGCTCTTAAGGACTTCCTTGGCATCCGGGCGGACCTCAGCTTTGTTGAGATCAAAATTCACGCCGCTCAGAATCCAGGAAATTTTGGGCTGCGGCAACGGGACCGGCTTGGCCACCGGTTTGGGTTTGGGGGGGGCTTTGGCCAGAAAGACTTTTTCGACGAAATCGGCCATGCCCTGATTGGTGACGATACCATCGGCGGTTGTGCTGATGCCGCAATCAGTGGCGGCCGCCAGATCGGACAGCAGCTGGTGCCCCTGTTCGGTATTCCCTACGAATACGGTGTGCAGGCACAGCCGGTTCCCATATTGCGTTTTTAATGCTTCCGCCGCCTGAACCGCCGCGGTACTGTATGTATTTTCCTTCCCGTCGCTGAAAACGATCACGGCAACATCGCCGCTGGTATTTTTCAGCATGTCGCCGGCGGCCTCGAGCCCGAGCCCCATCGGCGTCGTTCCACCGGTCTTGGTGACCGCGCCAAGCCCCTGCTCCAATCCGGCCTGGGTATAGCCGGTAAGGCCATAGACCGTTTCGGTCGGAGACTTCGAAACCTTGGGGTTCAGCCCAAAAGCATTCATTCCGCCCTGAATCGGCATGGCCGGCATGGTAACGTTCATCCGGTGCACCAGATCCTTGGCGACGGTGAATTTGGAATGATCCGTATGCACTTGCCCTTTGTAGGATTCGTCCATGGAGGAGGAGGCGTCGAAGACCACGACGAAGTTGTCGACTTTGGGTTCGTATTCGCCGGAACTGAATTTGGAATTAAAATCATAGGGAGAAAAACTTGTCAGGGGTTGCGGGGTCGAACAACCGATGACCATCAGGATGACTGCAAGTAAAGCGCCGACTCTGAAAATGGATTGATTCATAAGCTCACCTCGTCTTGTTTAGGCGGTTGTCATATTTATGTTAAGGAGGCCGACAGGGCCTCACAATCTGTCGGAGCCGGTGAGGCGGATTATCCGTGAAACGGGATATGTCAAAAGTTGTTCCTGCGAACAACTTGCCTGTGCCGTGGGGTTGTATTGTCGCTCAGAAGCCAAATCCGCTCAAATGACGGGTCTTCCCGCAGTATGGCCAGTTGCCAAACATCGAAAGTCACGATTTATCATACCAATCGTTTTTTCAATCAGACCCTAGATGATTAATTCAGATGTATTTAGTGTTTACAGTAACAACGCGATGATCTTTGTCAACCGGTGTGGTTACTGGTTTTGTTCCAAACACCCTTTGCGCCGTCCGATCGGATGGCGATTTGACAATGATAAGGCGCAGTCACGAACGTTCGTGCTCCCCTTTCGTGCGGATCCATTCTTAGTTCCGGACGGGGCTCGAAGACCATCCGGTTTCGGATTCCGGCCAGCAACTGCGGCCTTTTTCCAGAGGCGTCGTGTCCGCTGGCGGGAACACGCTGTCCCCGCCATGATCCGTTGACACCGGGGGAAAGTGGGAATGAACTGTTTTTTGCATGATCTTGCGTGGTTACCCATTCTATGGTAGGTTCGGCGGTTATGAAACAATATGTCATCGATGAACTGCGGCGAGCGGATTACGAAGTCCTTCAAAAATACTTCCAAACGCACTTTTCCGCATCCGGCCTGGATGGGTTGTACTGGATTCCCCTGGATGCGGACATCCTGTCCGATACCCAGCGGTCGCATGCGGAATGCCAACCCCACTATTTTTCAATTGAACTCCAGCCCGATCGGCTGACCTGCGAGCTGCTGGTGCGTACATCTGAGCGGGTCCGCTGCAACTGCATCGCCTATGCCGACGAACGACAGCGCGAATGGCTCCTGCAGGCGATCGACGCCGTCCTGGAAAAACTCGCTATCAACGTGTAATGTTCGAACTATGCTGAAAATAATACCTTTAGGCGGGCTGGGGGAAATCGGCCTCAATATGATGGTGTTCGAATACCACGACACTCTTTTTATCGTGGATTGCGGCTTGATGTTTCCCGAGGACTTCATGCTGGGGGTGGACTATGTCATCCCCGACATGGGTTACATCCGGGCCAACCGTTCCAAAGTGGCGGCCGTCGTGCTGACGCATGCCCACGAGGATCACATCGGCGCCCTGCCCTTTCTATTGCGGATCGTCAACGTGCCGGTTTTCGGGACACCCTTTACGCTGGGGGTCGTCCGCAACAAGCTGGAAGAATTCGGACTGACCCCGTCGGCCCGTCTGCACGAAATCAATGCCGGCGGACGCATCAAGCTGGGCGAATTCGAGCTGGAATTCATCCGGGTGCGGCATTCGGTCGTGGACGGCGTGGGGCTGGCCATCGAAACGCCCCTGGGGGTGATCATCCACACCGGGGATTTCAAGATCAACCATAACAATACGGACGGCATGGGGACGGATGTCAACCGTTTCGCCATGTACGGCGGCAAGGGAACGCTGGCCCTGCTTTCAGACTCCACCAATGTCGAGAAAGAGGGCTATACGATTTCCGCCGAGAAAATCGGGGCCTCCCTGGCCCGCATTATGGAAGGGCGCCCGGGACGCATCATTGTTGCCCTGTTTGCCTCCAATATCGCCCGCATCCGGCAGATTGTGAATATTGCCCGCTCCCGCCAGAAGAAAATCGTTTTCAACGGCCGCAGCATCGAAGTGGCCGTCCGCCTGGCCAAAGAATTGGGCCATATCGATATTCCCGCCGATATGGAACTGGATATCGGTGACATCGGCTATTACCCGGATGACGAGATTATCATGGTGACCACCGGCAGCCAGGGAGAACCCATGTCGGTTCTGGCCCGGATGGCCGCCGGTACGCACAGGCACATCAAGATCCGCAAAGAAGACACGGTGATTCTGTCCTCCAAATTCATACCCGGCAACGAGCGGGCCATCGCGGGGATCATCAACCGGCTCTACCGCCTGGGCGCCGATGTGATCTACGAAAAGATTGCGGATATTCACGTCTCCGGCCATGGCTTCCGGGAAGAACTCAAGCTCATGATCAACCTGACCAAACCGCGGTTTTTCATACCCATCCATGGGGAATACCGGCATCTGTGTATATCTCTCTATGATAGGAAGATTTATATTTGTTTTTGATAAGCTTTC
>JAERRP010000399.1 GCA_016735415.1 Desulfobacterales bacterium
GTTCCCCGTATCAGGCAAAGAAAATAGTTCGTGTCCATCCAGAAATGGTAGATTTTGGTTCAGGCCAAGGCCGCAGCACTTTTGAAGCCGCAGGCGTAGTCAGGCTACGTCGAGGATTTCAAAAGTGCGAGAACGCCGGCCTGGGCCAAAAGATGCCTTTTATGGCTGGAGACTGAACCCCAGCTCCTTCTTCCGTCAGGCTTTGATGTCGTCCTCCAGGGCGTAAACCCCTTTGAGTTCGCAGACATCCCTCTCAAATTGCGCCGGCAGCTCGAATTGTGCCAGTTCGACGGCCTCGTCCGAATTGCGCCGGATCAGGTAGATATAGTAGGGTTTGTTCCAGCAATTGACCACGAAATAAGTAGTGTAGTCCTCCCTGGAGGCAATCACATAGCCGTCTCCCCGGGCCCAGTTGTTGCCCCATTCCAGGTACAGACGCACCGCTTCCTCGGGGGTCATGTTCCAGTCGATGGCATCGATCACATCCTGATTGTTGCGCAGCTCGTCTAAGTTCATCATCCTGTCACCTGCCTGTCTGAATATTTGTCAATCCGTATGCGGCGGTCTCAGCAAACACTTTTTCTACACGATACAGCCGTTTCAGTCAAAACCAAATAAAGCTTGCGGCACGCCCATGAAACCGGCGGGGCTGGTACCAAGCCCCGCCTGCTGGTTAATTTGCGATCCTTTCGCCCAGGCCGCCGGTTTTGCCATCCCGGAGGCCGCAACGATACCTAAACGCTTGCCCGTAGAATATTAATGATAATTATTCTTGATTAGATACAGCACCGGAAGATCATCGTGTTAGGTAAATAAATGGATATTTTTGTCTCTTTAAGTCATTTATATACCGTTTCTAAACGATACACTTTAGGTCAACCGACTGCGAATACGAACCGGGCGCCCGGCCCGTAATACACCTATGAGGAAATCGTCATGCCCGCATCCAGGCCCAACCGACTTATCAGCGAAAAAAGCCCCTATCTCCAGCAACATGCCTACAATCCGGTCGACTGGCATCCCTGGGGACCGGAGGCCCTGGCCCGCGCCCGAACCGAAAACAAGCCCATCCTGCTTTCAATCGGCTATTCAACCTGCCACTGGTGCCATGTCATGGCGCACGAATCGTTTAGCGACAAAACGATTGCCGCCCTCATGAATCAGTATTTTATCTGTATCAAGGTGGATCGTGAGGAGGGTCCCGATCTGGACAAAATCTACATCACGGCCGTATCGGCCATGAACGGATCGGCCGGATGGCCTCTGAATGTTTTCCTGACACCGGAATGTTATCCCTTTTACGGTGGAACCTATTTCCCGCCGCGGGCACATCCCGGTGCGCCGGCCTGGCCGGAAGTCCTGCAGACCATTGCCGATCATTGGACCCATCCGGAACGACAAGCCCGTTTATTGTCGTCCGGACAGAACATTACGGCCACCCTCCAGGAGCATCTGGCCTGGAAGACCGGTGAGAGGACACTCGACAAACAACTTCCCCGCATGGCGCTCCAGCGCTTGCGTTCCGCCTACGATCATGAAAACGGCGGTTTCAGCCCTGCCCCCAAATTCCCATCCCCGTCCTTGCTGCAGTTTCTGCTGGCCCAGAGCCGTATGACCGGGGATCCCGCCCCGGACACGGCCTCGCCGACGGCCCGGCACATGATCGCTCACACGCTGGATGCCATGGCCCGGGGCGGCATATTTGACCATCTGGGCGGCGGCTTTCACCGCTACGCCACCGACGCCGGCTGGCAAGTCCCTCATTTTGAGAAAATGCTCTATGACAACGGCCAGTTACTGAGCTTGACCCTTCAGGCCTACCGTACGACCGGCAGCAAAGCCTATGCCGATATCGCCCGCCGGATTGCGGATTATGTCCTGCGCGATCTGCGGCATCCCGACGGGGGGTTCTTTGCCGCCGAAGACGCCGACAGCCGGCCGCCGGGAACTCCCACAACCGCCGAAAAAAAAGAAGGCGCCTATTTCACCTGGCGTCTGGCTGAAATCGAATCCATTTTGGGGAAAGACAGCGCCATCTTCAGCCGTCATTTCGGTCTGGGCCCGGAGGGCAACGCGGTCCATGACCCCCAGCATGAATTTGACGGTCTCAGCATTCTCCTCCAGGTCCATACACTGGCGCAAACCGCTGAATATTTTCAGCAGCGACCGGAAAACATTGCGGCCCTCCTGGATCGCGCCGCCACAAAACTTCTTGCCGCTCGCGATCGCCGCCCACGGCCCCACCGCGACGAAAAGATCCTGACGGCCTGGAACGGATTGACGATTTCCGGTCTGGCCCAGGCCTACCAGGACCTGGGCGATGACCGCTACCTGCAGGCCGCCCGCCGGGGGGCCGGCTTCATCCTGGATCATCTTTATGATGCCGCCCGTCAAACCCTCTATCGAAGCTGGTGCGACAGTGAGCGCCAAATTCCCGGCATGGCCGACGATTATGTATTTCTGGCGCAGGCCTTTCTCGACCTCTATGAATCCGATTTCCAGCATCACTGGTTGAAAAAGGCCCTGCAATTCACCGAAGCGGCGGTTGAGCTGTTTTACGACGCCGGCACGGGGGGCTTCTTTCTGACCCGCCCTGATCATGACCCTGATTTGATCCTGCGCGTGAAAGAAGATACCGACAGCGTCATTCCGTCCGCCAGCGCGGTGGCGGCGCTTAACCTGCTGCGGTTGGCACGCCTCACCGGTCGGGAAGCCTTCCAACGCATGGCCGACATGACCATCGACGGCGGCCTGACCCGCATGGGCGCGCATCCCGAGGCCGCTCCTTACATGCTGCTGGCCCGCCTGTACCAACAGACACCGTGGATCCAGGTGGCCATTGCGGGCCAATGGGATCACCCCGAGACCCGGGCGATGATTCACACGGCCCGGCCCGGAAGAACCGGCGGCCGCGTTGTGGCCTGGATCGGCGATGAGGCTCACCGACGTCAGCTTGGAGGGGATATCCCTTTCGTGGAACGAGCCCGGCCGCTCCAGGAAAAGCCGGTCGCCTATGTCTGCATCAACCGAAGCTGCCGCGACCCGATCACCAGCGCCGAGGCGCTGCACGCCGCTCTCGATGCCGCGACCGTGAACTGATCATCCGGCCCGTATCGGGGATTGCAAGACCGGCGCAATTGTAATATGCACTGGCTATCGGTTGCCCCGGGAGTCCGTTGCGAACGGCAGCCTCCGTGCAAAACCACAAGGGGCGCCCTTTGTACCGGTTCAATCATGGAAAGGATAACACGATGACAGAAAACCATAAGAACGATAAATCCATAAAGATCTATTCACTGAGCACCTGCAGCCACTGCAAAGCCACTAAAAAACTGCTGGACGAATGCACGATCAAATTCGAATTCGTCGATGTCGACCTGCTTGAAGGCGAGGAACGTAAGGCCATGGTTGAAGAAGTCAAAAAGGTCAACGAGCGCTGTTCGTTTCCGACCATCATCATCGGTGAAAAAGTAATCGTAGGCTACAAGGAAAAAGATATCAAGGAGGCCCTGGGGTTCTAATGGATACCGCCAAACTTTTCGAGATGCTCAAGAAAGCCCAGGAGGCCCGGGGGTATTTTTTCAACATCGACAGGGAGCGCACGTTCGAGCTGCTGGAAGCCCTGTTGGAAAACAAAGCGCGCTACGGCTATATGGTCTGCCCCTGCCGCCTGGCTTCGGGCGACCGCGAAAACGACCGGGACATCATCTGCCCCTGCATCTACCGCACGCCCGATGTGGCCGAATACGGCAGCTGCTACTGCAATCTCTACGTTTCCGAAGACTGGAACGCCGGGCGCATCCCCCACGACTTCGTTCCCGAACGCCGCCCGCCGGAAAAGATCGTCTTCTGACCCGGCATAATTTACCGTCGCATGCTCAAATGGCGCTGGAGTAAAATACTCTTCAGCGCCACTTTTGTCTGCACACTATTAGATCCGAAGAACACATCCAGATGCGAGATTAACGGCACGCCATCGTGGCTCAGCGCAAGCCGTACGGACGGCTGCAAGCGGATAAGAGTAAAGGTGCCGGCAGGTTGTGGGACGTGTTTCAGGGCAAGGCGCAAGGTGAAGCGAGGCGCGCAGCAATCGTCAGATTGTGAGCACCCGAGCAAGCGTTGCAACGCCGCCATGGGACACGTCCCGCGGCCTGACGGTACCTTTTAGCCGAAGTCG
>JAERRP010000776.1 GCA_016735415.1 Desulfobacterales bacterium
GAAGGGGTAAAGACACGGTTGATGCTGTCGAGCTGTACCGGATGTATGGCCCATTTGCCGTCGCAGCCCAGGGCACAGGCCATGCCGGCGGCGCGTTCCAGCCCGGCGTCATCCTTGAAATTGCCATAGGGTGCGTCGATGGCCATTACATCGTTGGCCTTGGCGGCCATGACGATGCGGCTCAGGGCATAATGCCAGCGGTGGCCGGGATAGATCGTTTCTTCCTTTTCGCCGTGGCCGGAGAGGGACACAAGCCGGGCCCCCACCGAGGCCGACTAATCCGCGATACCGAATCCCAGGGTGCGGATGCGCCGGCTGGCGCGCGCGATGGCGGATACCTGCTCCAGTCCTTGCGCCGTTTCGATGGATGCTTCGATGCCGATCGGGCGGTCAATCCCCCTGTTCATTTCGACCCCGTCCAGCAGGCGCGCCACAAAGTGGATGTCCCCGGCGCTCTTGACCTTGGGCACCACGACCGTATCGATCCGGTTGCCGACGGCTTCAGCAATTTCCAGAAGATCACGGTAGCCCAAGGGCGTGTCCAGGGCATTGATGCGCACGGCCAGCGCGCGTACGTCCGGGGTGGCGGCTTGAAGGGTCCGGATCACCTGCCGGCGGGCGTTTTCCTTGGCTTCCAGGGGGACGCTGTCTTCGAGATCCAGCATGACGATGTCGGCCGTGCTGTCCAGCGCCCGGGCGTGCATTTTGGCCACGTGGCCCGGAACCGATAGAATCGAACGTCGGGGTTTCATTGTGCCGGTCTCCTCTTTTCAGATCGGTTTACGGCTGACCGCTATCATGGCGATGTCGTCGGTCAGGTCTTCTTCGTTCAGATGTTCGAACACGGCCTGTTCAAGTGTGTTGAGGTAATCGCCGCCTTCCGCCCGAGCCCTGGAAATGGCCTGCCGGACACCGGCCGCACCGAAGAAGGACTGTGGGTCATTGCCGGCTTCGGTGACACCGTCCGTATAGGCGATCAGGGTGTCGCCCGGGCGTATGAGGATATCGGCGGTTTTAAAACGGGCCGAGAGCGACACCCCGACGGCCGGGGCCGTGGGGGCCAGGGCCCGGATGCCACCGTCCGCGCCGATCACCAGCGGCGATTCGTGCCCGGCGTTGACATAGGTCAGCTGACCCGTATCGGGCGCTAACATGCCGAAGAACAGGGTGGCGAAAATGCCTTCGCGCCCGTGATGGATTTCGAGATAGGAATTGATCTGTTCGATGGCCTGCCGGGGGGCCAGGACATGCCGGCCGGGGGCGTCTTCCGGGCGGTGGCCCCTTTCGCCAGCCGCGGGGACTTCCGCAAAAATGCGGATCAGGCTGCGGATGAGCCCCATGAAAAGGGCTGCGCTGACGCCCTTGTCGCAGACATCGGCAATCACCAGGCCCACCCGGTTGCCGGCCAGATGGAACACATCGTAGAAATCGCCGGACATCTGGCGGGCGGGGTGAAAGCGGGCATCGATGGTCCAGCCCGGGATGGTCGGGATGCTCCGCGGCAGAAAACTGCGCTGCATGCGGCGGCCTTTACGCAGTTCGGTTGACAGCGCCTGGGTGTAGGTTTCGATCTGCTCTTTGGCCTGGGCCAGGGATTGATAGGCCTTTTCCAGGCGGGAGTAGAACTGGGCATTCTCCAGCACGATGGCAATATGGTCCACGGTGGCCTGAATCAGGGTGGCGGTTTTTTTTCTGAATTTTCTGGGCCGGGAATGGATCAGTGAAAGGATGCCGAAGAGTTCGCGGCCCTTGAGGATCGGGGCCGCCAGGGCCGAACGGGCTTCGTAGGGCTGATCTTCCTGCTGATACCAGCGATCGTCCCGGGCGGTGTCTTCGATCAGTCCGACCCGGCGGTGCTTGATGACCCATCCGGCCAGCCCCTTGTCGAGCACCGTGCCGATCAGCTGTCGGCGCTCGGCGGCCGATTGCGATTCGCGCATCAGAATGCAGTCCGTCACCCAGCCGGCATTGTCGAGCAGAAAGAGACTGCCGTCTTCAGCACCAGTCAGTTCGATCGTCAGATCTACGGTTTTCTTCAGCGTGGCCTTGATCCGGCTTTCATGGGAAGAAGAGCGCACCAGGCGGATAAAGGTCTCCAGCAGCTTGGCCTGGGTTTCGAGGGCCAGCTTTTCGCTTTTCAGCTTGGTGAAGGCTTCTATCAGGGTGTCGAGATCCATGACCTGTCCGCCGTTCCTGGGGTGTCGCCGACTGCCGGTACAAAATGATGGATGCCGCTTTTATCGAATAGTCCAATAAACGTTTAAATGTAAAGTATGCTTTTGTTGTCAGGGGTACACTCATATGCGCATCACGGCAGGCAAGGCCCCCTACAAGTGTTTTTCGATCGGGAGAAGCGAAATGAACCACGTGCCGAAGCGATGCCAGAAGCCGACTTCGGGGTCGGAATAGTAGCGGACCTCCTTGCCGTCCTTTTCGGTCGTCCAGACCAGTCTTTCGAATCCCTTCGGGCTTTTCTCCAGCGTCACGCGGTAGCTTTTCTGCGCCTCGATGCCTGAGGCCATGTATTCCACAACCTGCGCGGCCAGCTCATCGCTTTCGATCAGAACGACGATTTCCGTGTTGATATTCCTTGAGCGCGGATCGGCATTGTAGGAACCGATCACAACCGTTTTGCGGTCGACCACAAATACCTTGGTGTGCAGGCTGGCCTTGGATTTGGCTGACAAAAGCGACCATTTTTTTTTGCCGACGCCGGTATCCGGCCTGAGTTCATAGAGTTCCACCCCGTTGCGGATCAGGTCCTTGCGGTATCGGGCATAGCCGGCATGCGCGGCCGCCACGTCGTTGGTGGCCAGGGAGTTGGTCAGGATGCGGGTGCGAATGCCGTTGGCTTGATTCCGGCGCGCTATTTCCAGCCCCTCTTCGCTCACAATCAGATAGGCGGCTTCCATCAGCAGTTCATGCTCTTGGCCGATCTCACGCAAACCGGCGGTCACTTCATCGTGTTTGCTGTCGATTTTCCAGGGCGAGTCGTAGAGTACCCGGGCGGGCGCCCAGATGAGTTCATCCTTGAAAGCCGTGAATTCGGCGAACAGGGCTTCGCGGGTGTGTTCCATCACGTAGGGTCGTTCCTCGGTGTCCGCTACCCATTGATAGAGCTTTGCCTTGGCGACCGCGAACTCTTCGGTGGCCATTTCTGCCTTCACAATGGCATTGACCGGAATAGCCCATTCACTGTTCCAGAATTCATCGAAGGTGCGCGAGACCGCCGGCACGATCGGTCCGACCAGGGTCACATCCAGATCCCGGAAGTTGGCGACCGTGCCGACATCGAAATAGTCGTCGCCGATATTGCGTCCCCCCGTGATGGCGACGGCATTGTCGGCAATAAAGGCCTTGTTGTGCATCCGGTGATTGACACGATCGAGGTCGGCGATGAAGTCCAAGAGGCGGAAACCGCGGCGGCGAAAGGGGTTGAACAGCCGGATTTCGATGTTGGGGTGATAGTCCATGCGGGCAAACTTGAAATCCGAGTTGGCGGTATTGACATCGTCGATCAGGATGCGCACCCGGACACCGCGATCGGCGGCCCGCATGACCTTTTCCGCCAGAATGATCCCGGAGGTATCCACCGCCCAGCGGTAGTACTGGAGATCGAGCGTTTTTTCGGCCAGACTGGCCAGGTCGAGGCGGGCCCGCAGGCTGGTTTTGCCGGTGATCAGCAGGGCCACACCGGATTTGCCCGGGTGGTTTGCCAGATCCGGCTGGATACGGCGGCCCAGGGCGGTATCCTGCGGATTGGCGTAGGCGATCGAGGGCACCGCCTCGTGGTGTTTGGGAAGGGTGGTGGTGCAGCCGGTCAGAAGCAGCCCGGCGCCCAGGAAGGCGGACAACATCAGGGACAGGGTCGATGCGGGTCGGTATCCCGATTTTGAAACCACGATGGTCCGCCCCAGGCGGTGGTGGGTGTCTGTGTTGCCTTTTTGATGAGGTGGTGTCACGGCGCGCTCCAAATCATTGTTGATGGCCGCAGTGTCCGTATCGGAACGCGTCCTGGCCGATGGACTGTCAGGCCCTGTGTTGTATGGCTTGGATTAAGGTCTGATTTCAATGGGCGTGCCGATTTTGACGGTTTCCCAGACGTAGTCCATCTCGCTGTTTTTCAGGGCAATACATC
>JAERRP010000083.1 GCA_016735415.1 Desulfobacterales bacterium
GGCGGAAGGCAACTTCCAGAATATCGCCGGATTTCAAGTGCTGGGAATCGGGCACGCGCAGCTTGAGACCGGTGCGCGAAACATTTTTAACCACCATCGAGCCTTTGCCCACCTGTCGTCTATTAACGAGGCGCGTAAAGGTCCCCGGAAAAGCGACTTCGCGACGGAACTGACGCCGCCGCTCGAACATGGCCGGATAACGATGACCGCAGGGGCAGCGAACCTTGATTTTGACGGCCTTGTCCAGGCCTTTATAATCGGCCAGGTTCACCGTCCGCATTTTTTTGCAGCGGGGACATGAAAAGGTTGCCGTATTATCGCTGGAAATGAAAACTCTCTCCATAGGCTCATTCCCTTGAGGTGGCCGCTGTCATCCCCGGCTGGCGCTCGCGATGGCAGCGGTCGGCATATCGTGTGGCGGGGCGGTTGCGGGCGATCACTTCGAAAACTTTCTCCCTCTGGATCCCGCCGGCGGGCACGAATTACGATTTTTTACTGACCATTCAACATATTACAGTACTTTTTAAATTGCAATAACCGACGGGCGCAAAACCGCCGGCCGGTTGGCAGGCAGACATGTTGGTGTAAAAATACCGATGAATCCGGAAAAGTAGAACCGCGCTGATCGCGCGGTTCTATGAAAAATAAGGGAGGCTCTACCCGTTGCGTTGTTCGAACGTCTGCATGAAGTCCACCAACGCGGCGATGGCCGTGACTTCGCTGGCATTGTAAACGGATGCCCGGCAGCCGCCGACCGAACGGTGCCCCTTGAGCCCGCCCAGACCATTATCCAGGGCTTCGGCCACAAAACGCTGCTCCAGTTCCTCGGAAGGCAGGCGGAAGGTCACGTTCATCAGGGAGCGGCTGTCCTTATCGGCTGTTCCCCGGTAGAATTCACTTTGATCCAGAAGGTCATAGATCAGGGTCGCTTTTTTGCGGTTCAAGGCATCCATCTGCACCAGCCCCCCGACGGTCTCCTCTATCCATTTGAGCACCAGCTGCACCATATAAATCGCGAAACAGGGCGGCGTGTTGTACATGGAATTCTTGTCGGCATAGGTAGCGTAGTTCAGCATGGTCGGAAGTCCGGAGGGAATACGCTCCAGCAGGTCTTCCCGGACAATCACCATACAGACACCCGCCGGGCCGATATTTTTCTGCGCACCGGCATAGATCAGCCCGAACGGCGCGGCATCGAAGGGCCGGCTCATGATGTCCGAAGACATGTCGGCGATCAGGGGAACCCCGTCGGTCTCAGGAAAGGCCGCCCACTGGGTGCCCTTGATGGTGTTGTTGGAGGTCAGGTGAACGTAAGCCGCGCCGGGTGTCAAATTGAGTTCGCGGGGGATATAGGCAAAATGGCGGTCTTCGGAAGATGCGGCCACATTGACGGTCCGGCCCTGAATCCGGGCCTCCTTGATGGCTTTGGTGGACCAGGTGCCGGTGTCGACGTAATCCGCGGTCTGGTCCGCGCCGGCAAAATTCATGGGGACCATGGCAAACTGCATGCTTGCGCCGCCCTGCAGAAAAAGCACTTTGAACCGCTGGTCCAGACCCATCAAACGGCGGGTGCGCGTGATGGCATCCTGGATGACCGCGTCAAACCATTTGGAACGGTGACTCACTTCGGCGATGGACATCCCGGAACCGTTGAAATTGAGAAACGATGCCTGGATTTCTTCGAGTACGGGAAGCGGCAGGACCGCCGGGCCGGGATTGAAATTGTGGATACGATCATGCATGACAGACGACCTCCAGTTAAATGCAGCGGGTTGGAAGGCGGACCATAAGCCCGTATGCTCGGAGCGGAATACACAAAGATGAGGCCGTAATTCATCAAATCGCTGTCAGCTTGTCAATGTTAATGTCGGGGCCTCTGCCGATAACGGCATTGACAACCGCGGCCGCGCATGTTTATCCCTACGCGGCCCGGCGGCAGCGCGCCTGTGACAAGTTGCGCGTCCGGGCCGCGGTTAGCGCTTTTTTTCTGACCGGGTCTCTTTATCCAGGCTGCCGGTCAATTTTACGAAATTTCTTCGCGGGAGAATCACAGGATGAAAATCTACCGGCACCCCTCTGCGGCCGCCGAACGCAGGCTTGCCGGCATTGCCCGGCGCAGCCTCTCATTTCGGCCGAAAGACACCCGGGAAGTGGCCCGGATCATTGCCGACGTCCGAAAAAATGGTGATCAGGCCCTGATCGAATACACCCGGCGCTTTGACGCCCCCAGGCTGAAACGGAACCAGCTCGAAGTATCTTCGGAAGAAATCAAACAGGCCGCCCGCCGGGTCGACCGCAAATTCAAACGGGCCCTCAATCGGGCCATCCGCCAAATCGAAGATTTTCACCGCCAGCAGTTCCGCAAATCCTGGATCGATACGGCCCGGGACGGTGTCCTCCTGGGTCAGCTCTTGCGCCCGGTGGATTCGGCCGGTATCTATGTTCCGGCAGGGCAGGGCGGCCTCACGCCGCTGGTGTCCTCCGTCCTAATGGGTGCCCTGCCGGCCCGGATTGCGGGGGTCTCCCGCCTGGCCATGGTCACCCCGCCCACCCGCAGCGGCGCGGTCAATCCCCACCTACTGGCCGCGGCCCAAGCCGTCGGCATCGACGCCGTTTACCGCACCGGCAGCGCCTGGGCCATTGCCGCACTGGCCTATGGCACCGAAAGCATCGCCCCGGTCGATGTCATCGTGGGCCCCGGCAACCTTTACGTCACCCTGGCCAAGAAGCTGGTTGCCGGGACGGTGGGCATCGACATGCTGGCTGGACCCAGCGAAATTCTGATCGTGGCCGACCACAGCGCCAACCCCGCGTACGCGGCCGCCGACATGCTCTCCCAGGCCGAACACGACCCGCTGGCCTCGGCCATCCTGTTGACGAACAGCGCCACCGTGGCCCGCGCGACGGCCAAAGCACTTGAGCAGCAACTGACCCGCTTGACGCGCAGGGACATCGCTGCCGCCTCGCTGCGGCAATTCGGCGCCATCATCCAGGTCGACGATCTGGATACTGCCATTGAACTGGCCAACCGCATCGCCCCGGAACACCTCGAACTGCTCACGGCCAGCCCCATGGATCTGGTCGGGCGCATTCGCAATGCCGGCGCCGTCTTTCTCGGCGCGTACACCCCCGAACCGGTCGGTGACTATATTGCCGGCCCTAACCACGTACTGCCCACGGCCGGAACGGCCCGCTTTTCTTCGGCCCTGTCCGTCGACAATTTTATTAAAAAGACCAGCCTGATCCGCTACACCGCCAAAGCGCTCCGCAAAGAAGCGGCCGACATCCTCTGCCTGGCCGAAATCGAAGGCCTGGATGCCCACGCCAACGCCGTGCGGCTGCGACTGTCCAATAAGTAAGATGAAAAAGGAGAGCCCATGCGCCCGACAGCACTTGACGACATCGCCCCAGCGCGGCTTGACCTGGCAAGAACACCCACACCGCTTGAATTTCTACCCCGTACAAGTCGGGAGATGGGGGTGGAAATTTATGTCAAACGGGATGACTTCACCGGGATGGAACTCTCCGGAAACAAAATCAGAAAACTGGAATTCATTATGGCCGACGTGCTCGCTCAGGGCGCCGACACCGTTCTGACCTGCGGCGGCGCCCAGTCCAACCATGCACGCGCCACGGCGATTACCGCG
>JAERRP010000418.1 GCA_016735415.1 Desulfobacterales bacterium
CTTCTCTTTTCTTTTCATTTCTTTCTCGCGCTTTTTAAAAGTCACCTGGGATCTCCCCATGATATCACCTCGCAGGCCGGTTAACGGTTAATGGCAATGAAAAGAAAAGGCATTCCCCTCGGTGGAGGAATGCCTTTTCTCTTGATAACAAAAGTTAAATCAGGGTGACATTCGTCGCCGAAGGACCTTTGGGCCCCTGCTCGATATCAAAAGACACCCGATCACCGTCATTGAGGGATTTAAAACCGGTCGCGTTGATTCCCGAATGGTGCACAAACACATCCGGACCGTCCTCCTGCTCAATGAACCCGAAACCTTTTTGGTCGTTGAACCACTTAACAATTCCATCAGTCATGATAGCATTCTCCTTTCAAAATTATTTCAACGTTCCAAACTGGAGGATGCCACTATAATAATGGATTTTAACCTTCAGAGAGTAACTGTCCCGACTATATAAGATAGGATATATGAGGCGGACCTTGATTGATGGCCAGCAACATAATCCCCATCCCGTACAATTGCAAGGCAATAAATGATTTATTTATCGATTAGAGAAAACCATCATGACAGCTGATCTCAAAAAAACGCATAATTTCATGGAAGGGTACCCACATAAAGGTTGACCCCTATTTTGATGCAGCCTTGTGTTTGATGATGGATTTGCTAACATGCGGCATGAGGGTTATTTTACAGGGTTGACTGGTTTTGGTTCGCGCCTGCCATCCAACCGGTAACCCGCACTTTTTCAAGGGCGGTGTCAGATCAGGTCTGACCTGTTCCAGACCATTTTTGTTTTTCGGCGATGTGTTTGATGGACTCGTAAAAAGTTCCGTTTTAGACTGTTTTGGAAAGGGAAATTATGAGTGAAACGGATGGCGATTTAAAGCAATCAAATTTTAGAAAAATAATCGTGGAAGATGATTTTGGATTTTCGTTAAAGAAATTAGCCGCGGCCGGGCTTCTGACCTTTGTACTTCTTTTTTTAATATATAAAGTCCCTTATGCCGTCTATATAACTTATCCGATCGTTTTTTTAGCAAAATTCGCTACAGAAGGGGTCACTAATTTAATAATCCCTGTTTATTTACTCGTCTTATCCTACCTCCTGCTTTATGTCTTTGTTTTTAGAAAAAGAAATTTACCCCGAAAAACACATTTAGCGTGCCCTTATTGCAACCAGAGCGTCAAGGTTTTCAAGGATTGGCAATGTAATAAATGCTCGAAGTCACAGGACGTGGAAAAATATATTACGGAAACATGCGTAAAATGCGGTAAATTGCTCGATACGTTTTCCTGCGAACATTGTCATCAGGAGTTTCTTTTATAGTGGCATATACAAGACGGATTCGTAAAAAGTCCCGAACCGTTCTTATGTATTTTTCCTGTCTCAGCACGGGATAAGCGAAATGGTAAAGTTTGGATTAAAATACCGGTTGTCGGCCTGCGGCACGTATCCTCTCGGGTTGCAGACAATCCTCGTTTTTCCGATGCAGTAATCGAAGCTTTCGTGGGTGTGGCCATGAATCCATAGGCGTGGCTGTTGTTCCAGGACGAAACTGTCCATGTTTGAGGCGAACGCCGGAGTTATTGGATGGTTCCGGTACCTGTGCGCAATTGACTTGATGGACGGCGTGTGATGCGTCACCACGACCGACTTGTCGGGGTCTCCTCTTTCAAGGAACTTTTTGAGCTTCTTGACGGACCGCCTGTGCCAGGCCGTCGTTTCGTCAGGCGTGAGCCTTCGATACGTCTTGCTGTTCCGAATCAGCCTGTAATCATTCATGGCTTCCGCAGCAGTGACCGAAGCGATGTGCGGGTTCCCGAACAGCGCCATGTCTGACCACAGCGTACACCCAAAGAAACGGAAGCCCCCAATCCGGACGGAATCGTTTTCGAGGACGTGGACGTTCGTGCCTTCGGCTTCCCGATTAAGCTTGTTGATGAGCCCCGGAAACTTTTCCCCATAAAACTCGTGGTTACCTAAGACATAGATCACGGGAACCTCAAATTTCTGGTCAAATATCCACTGAAGCCCACGTTCCTTAACATGGACGTCGCCTGCCAACACCACGACGTCGGCGCCAACAAGGGGTGGAACGAATCCGCCGAACTCTATGTGCAGGTCACACAAAACGTGAATTTTCAAAGAATAACCTCGCCCCGTTACCAGCTTTTCTTTACGTTCCGACAACCGATCACGTACTTGACCTCTTGAACGAATAACTACAGCTATCAGCCTGTCCTCAATTGATCGATCCCTTTTACCATGCAACTTGCTCCATCATTTCCTCCAAGGCCAATTCCACACGTTCATCCTCATTCGCTTGCATACTCAGGTATAGGGAAAACCGGTCCACCACGCCGTCTTTTGCAAACAGCCCCGGCGGATAGCTCCAAATTTCTAACTTACAGGCGGCTGGTTCCGCAATTTCCAGAACTCTCAAGTTTTTGTTGGTCTTAATCCCTTTCCACTTCTTTCCTTCCAGGGCCAACACGGAATTTGAAGGCTCTGCCAGGGCAGAATAGTAAGCCAGGGCAGACAGACCGACTTTCATACCCAATGGCTTATTGAGAGAATGTTTTACCCACAGCCGCTTTTTAACAGGGCTGCGCAACGTTTCCCGGGCATTTTTCCACAACGCTTTCTTATTCCGATCGAAACGCAGAACCCGTTCCTGGCCTTCCTTTACTATTTGGCCCCATCCGGCCCCCTCCAGTTCATCTAAGGCACGGGTCATTGTCATGGCTGTGTACCCCAAACGGTTCGCTAATTTCTTTGGCGTGAAACGAGGCTCGCCATCGTGGAGTAGGGCATACAGAACAGTCGCCTGAGTTGAAGGGCTCCACCGGGGCTCCGTGTTCCGAGGCTGTGAACTGCCAATTTACCTTGGCGCCTCGGTTGTTTCTGTATTCCTGCCAAGCCGGCGACTCACTTCTGACAACCTCAATGTCATCGATTCGACGATTCAGGCATTGACCGGTGAGAACATTGAGCTCTATCTCAGCCATATTCAGCCAGCTCCCGTGTTGGGGGTGTACACGAACTCAAACCTGTCCCATAGTGCCTTTGCCTGATCAGGAGGAAATGTTTCATACAAAGCACCCGGCGCATGGGTGTTCAGGTTATCCATTACTAACGTTATCTTTTCGGCCTTTTCGTAGTGGCTTGCAATCTCTTCTCAGAAAAGCGCCCAGTCTCGCTTGGTTTTTCTTTCAGTGATTTTTACCACGCGCTTGCCCGCTAAGGGCTCACAGGCCATAAATATGTTGCATACACCGCAGCGTTTATATTCATAGTCATGCTTGGCGGGGTGTCCCGGTGATGCTGAAATTGGAGTCTTGGTCTCGGCAATGAGCTGCTTCGGTGACTCATCCATGCATACCAACGGGAATTGTTGGTTCAGAGTTCGTTTGTAGACGTCCAGCACCATTTCCATGTGCGCCACAAAACTGCCATTTTTATCCAGCGGGATTACCCATCCCTTGCGCTGTCAAGGTTTAAGTTCGTTTTTTTTAACACCCGACGTATCGTTTCGTGGGAAATACTACTAATGTAGTCAAGCTCAACAACCTTGTCCGCTAACAATCTCAGGGTCCAGCGCGCAAAACCCTCAGGCGGCTTGCCGCAACTTAATGCAATCAAGTGGGCTTCAAAATCGCCATCTACCTTTTTAGCATAGACTCGGCTGCCCTTTTTACCGTCCAAAGCAACATCAAGCCCGTCTACTACGAACCGTTTCTTTACACGGTCGATCTTTCTCATGCTTGTGTTCAACACCCGAGCAATTTCCTCGTTCTTTGAGCGTTTGCGTTGGTGCTCTCCTTCATCGCAGGCCAATAAAGTTAGTGCATTGAGGATTTTTTGAGACCCATGTTTTCCTTTGGAGGTGAGCTGTGCTAAAAAGTTGCGTTCCTCTTTGGTTAAGTTTACGACAAATTTCTTCATACTCGATCCTCCTGGATAGGAGTTGATTGTGAAGGAAAGATATCATAATCCATACGACATTACAAGTGTGACATGACACTAGTTCGGTTTTCAGACGCGCTCAGCTCTGGCTGACAACATGGTTTGCCTGTTCCTATTTGTTTTGCTTGCCCGCTTCTCTCCCAGGTCGTTCAAAAGAGGCGTCTATGAATGTCGGTCGCGGCCGGCAAGGTAAGCCTCATAAGAGGAGTAGCGGCACAGACGGTTGTAATCGGCCATGACAGCCGCGGCCGCAGCTTTGCCCACTTTGGCCCGCAAAAGGCCTTTCAGATACGTCAGGGTCTCCAGCTCGAGTCGTGTTCGGACGAATTCAAAGACCGGGACGGCCAGGGCGAAGCCGGTCCTGTGGCCCATGAGCAAAATCCGGTAGGCGATCAGGCACTTGTTGGGCATCAGTCGGCAGTTGAAATCGATTACACGTGCGCAGACCGCTGCCGTGCACCCTTTTTCAATCAGCCTTTGGCTGTGATAATCATATATGATCGCATTGATCGTGAAATCGATGCCGGCCAGCAAATTTTCCACGGTCGGTTCGAGATGGCAGGCGTCGATCACTATAAAATCAGGAAGCAGGCACAGATCGTAGGCCAGATCCGATAATGCCGGGTGCCAGCGCATGCCCTTCAGGTCGGTCGGTTCCGCCCGCTGGTCGCTGAGGGCGCCGGACAGGGAAAAGCCGCGGTCCAGCCCGCCCTGGCTGACTTAAACAATCCCTGACTTATTCCTGGCTGGCTTAAACTATCCCTGACT
>JAERRP010000587.1 GCA_016735415.1 Desulfobacterales bacterium
GGGGGCCATCGATATCAAATACCATGAAAGAAAATAGAAAGCTTCGTGCCGGAGAAATTTTTTTTGCGTGGCTGATGATGGCTCTCAGTCTGTTCGTTTTGATTCAGGCCTACTTAATATCCGGCTTTGCATCTATCAGTTCAGCGGGTATGTTCCCGATGGTTGCGGCCGCCATCATGGTCCTGTCGATGGCTCTGGTCCTGCTGAACAATGTCAAACTGGAAAAACCGCATGGCGACGGTCTGAAGGACGAGCTGCATCGCGCCGCCAAAGAAGTTTTGCCCACCGTTTTTCTGGTGTATACAGGAATCATCATCGTTTATATGATCTTGATTCAACCGCTGCATTTCCTGCCCAGCTCCTTTGCGTTTCTGCTGATCTCCATGATTTATTTAAAGGGCAGTACCATCTTAAAATCCTTGATCATCGCAACCCTCATGCTGGCCTGTATTTACATCGTGTTCCAATATTTTTTCAGGGTTGTCCTGCCCTGAAAAAAAGGTGGTTTTGTGCCCGAATCGATACTTTCATATTTTTTTATGGCCTGGTTTGATCCGTATCTTCTGATGCTGACGGCCGCCGGGACACTGGCCGGTATTTATGTCGGTGCGATTCCGGGACTGTCCGTGACCATGGCCGTCTCAATTCTGATTTCGTTTACATTTTCCTGGGAAGTGAACAATGCTCTGGCACTGATGGTCGGTGTATACTGCGGCGGTGTGTACGGTGGATCGCGCACGGCCATCCTGCTCAACATCCCGGGGGCGCCGGCGGCGATAGCCACCGCCTTCGATGGTTTTCCGCTGGCCCAGAGGGGGGAGGCCGGCCGGGCCATCGGGGTGAGTACCATCATTTCTGTCATGGGCGGATTCATCGGTGTGGCCGTGCTGGCGCTGGCAGCCCCGAAAGTGGCCGAATTCGCGTTAAAGTTCGCTCCGCGGGATTATCTTCTCCTGGCCATCATGGGTCTCCTGCTGGTGGGCAGCCTTTCAGGGGAATCGATGGCCAAGGGGATATTTGCCGGGGCCTTAGGGGTGATTCTGGGATTGGTGGGCATGGACCCATTGACCGCTGAAGGGCGTTTTACTTTTGGTACGGTAGCCCTGCTGGGCGGCGTTCATTTCGTTATCGCCATGATTGGGTTTTTCGGTGTTTCCGAAGCCCTGGTTCAGCTTCACCAGATCGGTACCAAGCCGATCAAGCAGGATGTGTCCAAGATTATTCCTTCGTGGTCGGTCATCGCCAAGTACATCCCTCTTTCGATCCGGACCTCTCTCATCGGAGTATTTATCGGCGCGCTTCCGGGAACCGGCGGCGATATTGCGGCACTGCTGGCGTATGACCACGCCAAACGAACGGTTAAAAAACCCTCGCGACCCTTCGGCGAGGGGGCTTATGAGGGCCTTATCGCTCCGGAATCGGCCAACAATTCGGCCATCGGCGGCGCTTATATACCCATGCTTACCCTCGGCATACCGGGTGATGCGGTGACGGCCGTATTCATCGGGGCCCTGTTTATACACGGCCTCAAACCCGGTCCGATGCTGATGATCGAAACCCCCCATCTTTTCTGGTTTACGGTCGGCAATCTGGCCCTGTCGAACATCTTTTTGCTGATTTTCGGACTGACCGGTATTCGCATATTTGCCAAAATGGTGGAATTGCCGAAAGGCATCCTTATCCCGGCGATTATCGTCCTGTCGGTTGTGGGGACCTATGCCATTAAAAACAGCGTCATGGATGTCTATTGGATGCTGGGATTCGGTATTTTCGGCTATTTTTTAAAAATGTATGGCTTCCAGGTGGGGCCGATCATCCTGGGGGTCATCCTGGGGCCTTTAATGGATGAATCCTACCGGCAGGCGGTGATAGCGAATCAGAATAATTTCCCGGCCTTTTTGCTGGATCTGGTGGCCAATCCCTTGTCGCTTGTTTTAACCGTAGTGGTCATTTTTATGTTGATCAGCCAGACCAGGCTTTGGCCATTATTTTTAAAACTATTCAAGCGCAAAAATGCGTAGAGAACTTAGATACAGGGGTTCAGGGGTTCAGAGGTTCAGAGGTTCATAGGTTCAGAGGTTCAGAGGTTCAGGGTTCAATAAAAGGCATTCATCCTTCAACCGTGAACCGTGAACGTTGAACCTGGAACCTTTGCCTGATGTCACCCATCAATCTTAATGCAGCAGGAAAAGAGGCTG
>JAERRP010000568.1 GCA_016735415.1 Desulfobacterales bacterium
GCTTTCGGTGAACAGGCCAGTAAGGTCCATCCCGGCACCCTGCCCCCCCGCCGCCGGTCCGGCGTGAAATATGATTCCGGCGGCTGCGGCTAATGCCGTGAGCCCATTGGGAATCCGCCGCTGTTTGAGATCCCAGCCGATGGCCATCGCGACGGTGACAAGGACCGGCAGGGCCGGACAGCCGGGGTATGCGCCGAGCATTTCAGGTCGCATCGTGCAGCCTCCCGGCTTTTGACAAGACGGAGGTAACCATCAAAGCACTTCCGGTCCTTTGCTGTCGTTGACCGTGTCCGTGGCATCCTCGAGTTTGTCCGAAATGGCCTCGAAGAGCCCTTTGAGAGAATCATTGAACATTCCGAAAATCACCACCAGCACGGCCGCGATCAGACCGGCGATCAGGCCGTACTCGACCGCGGTAACCCCCGATTCATCTTCCCATAGTTCTTTCCATACATTCGCCATTGATGTCGCTCCTTCAGGACGTCGGTTTTGGTCCAACGGCATACCCCGACGCCCAAAAAAAAACCCGGTCGGCAATACTACCGAACCCGGGTTCCAATTTAAGACACCACTCAATTCATCGCAGATTATGCCATCGTAATCCGTTAATTTTTCGCTCCGGCAGGTCTTCTGACTTACGGATTATTCTACTAACCGCACCTTCCCGGTCGTATTCTCCCGACCAGTGGCATTGGGCGGTGTTCGTCCCCGATCACAGCGGCGTGCCCGTCCCCGATTTGCACAGGGTTCCCTATTATGCGTGGATTGGCACCGGAGCGCGTAATCGATTCTGAAATGACGCAATCCGGAAGAAAAGTCAATACCTGCCGCAGGGCTGTTCCCGTGCGGACGGAAGACAATGCGTTTGCGGCCCAGTTGGTGTCAGCCCCTCCTGTCGCGGGGACGTCCGGATTGTCTGTCATTTCAAGGCACTACTAAGCAGATCGATAAATATTTACCGGAAAGATACGCGTATCGCAAAAAAATACCACAAACATTTTTCTTATCTTCTCTTCCGGAAAACCGGAAACCCTGGGAAGAATTTCCTATCCGAAGCGTTGCATGATGACGACAGTCGCGATCAGTCCCGGGGCGGATTTTTTTGACGGTTTGCTTTGGGCGGGTGTCGCCCGTGTCCGGACTGTTTTCCCAAAATCGTGATTTTCATCCTCGGATCCGATCGATAACGGCCAACCTAGTTCAGACTGACCCTAAGGCCATAGCCCCGCTAAAGATCTTCGGCCAACGCCAGGCCGGCCGCGTTTTTCTGCACCCACCGATGCATGGCGCGCACCAGGGATGGGTCATGAAAACGAATGAACTCTCCAAGGCAATTCAGATCCTGTTGGATGCGCCAATAGAGATGCACGCTGTTCTCCTTATCGGGAAGAAACCATTGGACGATGTCAAGAAGCACCACCGAAGGTTTGCTGTAGATTACGGCGGCGCATGATGAACCAGACGATGACCGGCGATCCGATCAGGGCCGTAACGGCGTTAAGGGGCAGTACGGCCTGGCTGCCCGGCAACTGGGCGATCAGATCGGCTGCCAGGGCCACCAGGGCTCCCACAAGGGCCGTGGTCGGAAGCAGCCGTCGATGATCGGATGTGTCCATGACCACCCGGGCCAGGTGCGGCACAGCCACGCCGATGAAGGCTACCGGTCCGCAGAAGGCGGTCACCGATCCGGTCAGCAGGGCCGTCAGGCCAATGATTACCAGGCGCAGAAAGCCGATGTGAAGGCCCATGCTTTGCGCATAGTTTTCGCCCATCAGCAATCCGTTGAGTGGCTTTCGGAGGAGCTGGCACCCGGCGATTCCCAGAGCCATGAGAGGGGTAAATAGCGCAAGATCGTTCCAGGTGGTGGCTCCGAAACTACCAAAGGTCCAGGTCACATAAGCCTGGATCAGTTCGGCCACACTAAAGTGAATCAAGACGCTGACGGCGGCGTTAATGGCAAACCCGCTGAGGATGCCGATGATCAGAAGAGTCATGACATTGTCCACCCACCGGGCCATGACGAGGATGACCGCCAGCACACCCGCGGCGCCGGCCCCCGATGCGGCCACGATGCCCATGCGGCCGTAGAGGCCGATGCCTTCGGTAAAGCGGAGGCCGGAGGCGCCCCCGGTAGCCGAGAGAAACACCAGGGCGACGCCCAGACTGGCCCCGGAGCTGATACCGAGCACCGAGGGGCCGGCCAGGGGATTGCGAAAAAGGGTTTGCATCAGCAGGCCGATCAGGGCCAGACCGGCT
>JAERRP010000163.1 GCA_016735415.1 Desulfobacterales bacterium
CTTCCGTTCTGCTTCCGCGCCGGCCGCCGCCGCGGTTACGGCGACACCTTCCGAGGGCGAGCGCCGGGTTCCCATGACCCCGATTCGCAAACGCATCGCCCAACACCTTCTGGCGGCCAAACAGAATACGGCCATGCTGACCACCTTTAACGAAATTGACATGGGTCGGGCCATGGACGTTCGCAAGACCTACAAGGAGGCCTTTCAGAAAAAACATGGCATCGGCCTGGGGTTCATGTCCTTCTTCGTGCGTGCCTGTGCCGAGGCCCTGAAGGAAGTCCCTGAAATCAACGCCTTTATCGACGGCGCCGACATTGTCTACCATGACCACTGCCACATCGGCATCGCGGTGGGGGGCAAAAAGGGACTGGTGGTGCCGGTGCTGCGGCATACCGAACAGATGAGTTTTGCCGCCGTCGAACAGGGCATTGCCGGCTACGTCACCAAAATTAAGGAAAACCGGCTCGAACTGGCCGACCTGGAGGGCGGCACCTTCACCATCAGCAACGGCGGTGTCTTCGGCTCCCTTCTGAGCACCCCGATTCTCAACATGCCCCAGAGCGGTATTCTGGGCATGCACAAAATCGAAAAACGACCGGTGGTCGTGGATGACGAAATCGTCATCCGGCCCATGATGTACGTGGCCCTCTCCTACGATCACCGCATTGTGGACGGCCAGGGGGCGGTGACCTTCCTCCGGCGCGTGAAGGAATTCATCGAAACCCCCGAACGTATACTCCTGGAGGTGTAACCATGGCATCGACCGACACGTTCGATCTTATCATCATCGGCAGCGGCCCCGGCGGCTATGTGGCCGCCGTCAAAGCGGTCCAGCTGGGCATGAAGACGGCCTGCGTGGAAAAGGCCGAACGCCTGGGCGGTGTCTGCCTGAATGTGGGCTGCATTCCCAGTAAGGCCCTGCTCGACTCCTCCGAGTTCTACCATCTGGCCCAGCATCGTCTGGCCGAACACGGCATCAAAACCGGCCGGGTGACCCTCGACCTGAAGGCCATGATGGCCCGCAAGCAGAAAGTGGTGGAAGATCTCACCGCCAACGTGCGCCAGCTTCTGGAGGGTAACGGTGTTACCATCCTGCAGGGTCAGGCCCGCCTGAAGACGCCCACCGAGGTTGAGGTGCTGCGGGGTAAAAAGAAGAAGACATACAGCGCGCGCCATATCCTGCTGGCCACGGGCAGCACGCCGGTGGTTGTCCCCGGCCTCGATTTCGACGGGGAGCGCATCGTGAGCTCCACCGGGGCACTCGATTTCGATGCGGTGCCCAAACAGCTGGGAATCGTCGGCGGCGGCTACATTGGTCTCGAGCTGGGATCGGTCTGGATGCGGCTGGGCACCAGGGTAACCGTGATCGAAATGCTGCCCCGCGTGGCCGGCCTGCTGGACGGCCAGGTGGGGCGAACCCTGGATCGTATCCTGCGCAAACAGGGCATGGACATCCGCGTCAACACCAAAGTCCTGAAGGCCAAACCGACCGGGAAAAAGGTCAAGGTGACCGTCGAAAGCCAGGGCGCGACCGAAACCTTAAGCTTCGACCGTCTGCTGGTCTGCGTGGGCCGGCGGCCGCTGACGGACGGTCTGGATCTCGATCCGATCGGTGTTCGCACCGATGCACGCACCGGCCTGGTGAAGATCGATGCGGCCTTTCGCACCAGCGTTGCCAACATCTACGCCATCGGGGACCTCGTCCCCGGCCCCATGCTGGCCCACAAGGCCTCGGCCGAGGGCATCGCCGTCGTCGAGGCCATGGCCGGACGGACGGCGGAGGTCAACTACGACGCCATTCCGGCCATCATCTACACGGCCCCGGAAGTGGCCAGCGTGGGACTGACCGAAGAGCAGCTCAAGGAACGCGGCATTCCCTACTGCACCGGCAGCTACCCTTTTACCGGGGCGGGCCGCGCCCGCTGTATGGGGGAGACCGACGGCTTCGTCAAACTGCTCTCCCACCAGCGCACCGACCGCATCCTGGGGGTGCATATCATCGGGGCCCGGGCGGCCGACATGATCGCCGAATGTGTTCTGGCCATCGAATTCGGTGCCAGCGCCGAAGACCTGGCCCACACGATCCACGGACACCCGACCTTCTCGGAGGCGCTCATGGAAGCCGCCATGGGGGCACGCCAGTGCTCCATCTATGCCTCCTGATAAAGCACTCAGGTTCCCTGCCTCCGTAAGGCCTCGCCGCTCGGCCCGCCCCTGACGGAAACCCCTGGACCCGGGACGGATCGGCCGGCGATAATGGCCACCCATCAGGCGGATACTTGACGGTCCCGCAAACGGGACCAATATTCCCCTAAAATTGTTCGTAAGGCCTGCGTCTTCCGGCCGACTGATCTTTCAGAAACAGGGTGGCGGTGGTCGCCCACCCCCATAAAAACAAAACGATTTAGCGGTAATGGCGGCCAGCCCGTGTCGAACAACGCAAGGAGGCCTACCATGCCACGCACACGCATAGAACTGCCTGACAGAATCGAACACCTCGCCATTCTGGACCAAAACGGCCAGGTGGACAAAAAGCTCGATCCCGATCTGCCCGGAAAACTGCTGCTGAAACTCTACCGCGCCATGGTGTTGGGTCGGCGCTTCGACGAGCGCCTGCTGGCGCTCCAGCGCCAGGGGCGCATCGGCACTTTTCCGCCCATCAGCGGCCAGGAGGCTTCGCATTTAGGGGCCGTGGCCGTGCTCCGGCCGGAAGACTGGATGGTTCCCGCCTTTCGCGAGACGGCCGCCGAGATCTGGCGCGGCCGCAGCCTGGTGAGCGTGATTCTGGCCATCGGGGGCTACAACGAAGCCGCCAGCATCGACCCGCCCGGCCCCACCCTGCCGGTTTCCGTCCCAGTAGGCTCGCAGATGCTGCACGCCGTGGGCATCGGCTGGGCGGCCCGCTATCGCGGCGAAGACCGGGTGGCCCTCACCTTTTTCGGTGACGGGGCCACATCCGAAGGCGATTTCCACGAGGCCATGAATTTCGCCGGTGTCTTCCAGGCCCCGGTGATCTTCCTGTGCCAGAACAACCAGAGGGCCATCTCCATCCCGCGCGCCCGCCAGACCCGCTCGCAGACCATCGCCCAGAAGGCGCTGGCCTACGGAATGGCCGGCATCCAGGTGGACGGCAACGATATCCTGGCGGTCTACACGGCGGTGGCGGAAGCCGCCGAACGCGCCCGCGCAGGCCGGGGCCCCACCCTGGTGGAATGCGAGACCTACCGCATGATGATGCACACCACGGCCGACGACCCCAAACGCTACCGCTCGGATGAAGAAGTCGAGGACTGGCGCCGCAAAGATCCGATCGCCCGCTTCGAAACCTATCTCAAACGCCGCCGGCTGCTCACCAAAGCCAAAATCAAAACCATCGAGAAAGAAGTCCAGGAAGAAATCCAGACGGCCGTGGATGCGGCCGAAGCCAGGATGAAAACCCTGGGAGATCCCATGGAGATGTTCGATCACGCCTACGCCGAAATGCCGCCCAACATCCAGGCCCACCGCGATGAATTTGCGGCCGAGTCGGCCGCCTCCGCCAAGGAGGGCTCCGATGCCTAAGCTTACCATGGTGCAGGCGCTCAATCTGGCGCTCAAACAGGAGATGGCCAATGACGACCGCGTGATTCTGCTGGGAGAAGATGTCGGCCTGGACGGGGGCGTCTTCCGGGTCACGGACGGTCTTTACGAAACTTATGGCCGGGAGCGGGTGCTGGACACCCCCCTGGCCGAGTCGGGCATCGTGGGGATGTCGATCGGCATGGCGGTTTACGGCCTGCGGCCGGTCTGCGAGATGCAGTTTTCAGGTTTCTCCTACCAGGCCTTTCACCAGCTCGAAAGCCATGCCGCCCGCATGCGCTGGCGTTCCCAGGGCCGCCTGCACGTGCCGATGGTGCTGCGGGCCCCCTACGGCGGGGGCGTGCGGGCCCTGGAACATC
>JAERRP010000542.1 GCA_016735415.1 Desulfobacterales bacterium
CGGATTTGGACAAGAAATCATCGATTTGCTGGCTGGCCAAACCGGTGTCTTCATCGATTTTTATGATAAATTTGACCGCATATTGCTGGCGGAAGAATCCATCTGGTTTAATGGCAAAACCAGGGAGAAGATATATCAAAAAGTAGCCGGCCAAACGCTTAATATTGAAACTCTAACGTGGGGAGAGAATAGAACATTCAACATGACCCATATCCTGTTTGATGGAAAACTACCGAAATTCCTGGGTTTTGACAAGGGACCGATTGTCGGGATCGGCAGCAGAGCCACTGTTCACCAGGGACAAATATACAGAAGCGCTGGACGGGATACAACATTTTTCCCTTCGTTTAGAATTGTTACCGACATGAGTTCAAATGATATTTTCTCCAATCTTGCGGGCGGTCCCTCGGACAGGCGATTTTCAAAATGGTATTGCTCAGACCTCAATAACTGGATAAACGGGAAGTACAAAAAAACAGCAATGCATTCCGATCAAAAAAAACTGCCGTTTTAATGATGGTTCCCTTTTCATCAGGATATATTTCGGTACCCGCGGGATCATGCCTAAACTGGCATCGACTTCGGAGACGGCCGTCACGGCGGCTTTCCTGGTGATGAATCTTGGGAAGTTGCTGAAAAGCCGGGTTTTTTCCGCTCGTTCATGATTTTTTTCCCCCCCTCAGGGGGTAACAAAGTCGATTTGATGCCTTCAAGGGTTATTCGTAGCCAGCCTCGCCAGGTACTCAAATGCATCTGTCAGATCTGAGGAACCCATTTTTATCTGAATTGCCGCCCCTTCCCCGTTATTCTGGAAGCCCTATTTACAAACCGACAATGCAAGTCACATGAACCATTGTTTTTCATATATATGTGAATTTGATTACACAATATTTAATTGCCATATAAACTGGCAGGATTCCTAAGGCATGGAAATATTAGGAATATTGCACAAATATTTAAGCTGGAACTTTTCTTGCAGGTATCCTTGAAACACGTCTCCAATCAAATAATTCCGGGGTGTTAATCCCGCATCCTTATCCTCGCGGGTAAGATTGTGTACAACAGCCACCGGGAACATAAAAATTACGGTCCCTTCAAAATCTTTTGCGCGGGGAAAATAGTGAACAAGGATATTATAAACTCCAGAAGAAATAATCAGGATGGTATTGCGGTCGAAAGAAGATCGCGCACAGATCGACGAACTGGAAGAAAATTCAGCATGCGATCACTCTTCTTTGGAGGCCGCAGAGAAAAAATGCGGCGATACGAAGACAGGCAGAAATGTTTTTATTTCGATCGCTATCATCAATTTCATTTTGGCGTAATTGTACTGATCCTTTTACTGAGCGTGATGGACGCATTATTGACAATTGTTTTAATCAATCATGGGGCGGATGAAGTAAACCCAATTATGGCATATTTTCTGGAGGCCGGACCATACACTTTTCTATTTGTTAAATACGCGTTGACGAGTGTCGGTTTAGTTGTTTTATTGATTTCCAGAAATTATTTCATGAACTCAATCCGAATTACCGTAGGGTCAATAATTTATTTTATTCTGGCAGCGTTTGTCAGCGTTGTTTCCTGGCAAATCTTCCTGATTCACAGGCTAATTGCCTAATCAATCGCTGAGGCTTACGGCGTCTGGGGCCAAAAGAAGATGTACGGCAAAACCTTTATGGGCGTTGTGCGCTCCTCCTTTTTAATCGATGCCAAGGGCCGGGTGCTGTTCGCGTTCTTCAAGGCTTCAGCTTGAAGCGGATGCGCAGAACCCCGTTTTTCTGGCTGGAGGAGGTGATCCGGAATTCTCCGATGGCGCGCGTGGAGGCCACATGGGGGCCGATACACGGGCAGTGGTCATAGTCACCGACCGCAACGATGCGGATGCGGTCGCCGGTATCGTCCGGCAGCCGTGACAGGCTGAAGGATTTGCGGGCCTCGTCGATGGTTGTGAAGGTTTCCGTCACGGGCAGGTCGGCGGCAATGACGGCGTTCACCTCGGCTTCGAGTTCTTGCTCCTCGGCGGTGCTCAACGGGCGGGCGAAACGGTAGTCACATTTGGATTTCTTCTTTTCGATATGGGCGCTGAAACAGCGCTCGCACGCGAACAGGCGCCCCATGGCCTGGTTGAGAATGTGTTCGGCGCTGTGCATGCGGGGATCGAATTCTTTTTTCATACCCACCTCCAACCGGTATTGATGTTTGCATCGGCACCATTGCCGTTTAAACTTGACGGCTAATTCCCGCCTTGCAGATTTCCTCGATATGGCGGATATCAGCTCCACAACACCCGCCCAGCACGTTCAGATGGCTTAATTTATACATCAGCGCCCGATATTGCCGACCGAATTCAACCGGGTCGCCGTCGTCCATGGCTTCGGCTTCATCCAATTCGGCATGACTTTTAGCGGAGTCGTCAAGATAAGTACACCATTCGGGATTGGCCAGTGGCCACATGGATGCGGTTCCTGTCGGGCGAGGTCAAGAAGCGTCGATCCGTAACGGCCGAAAGCTTCCGGGCGGTTGGCCGGACGGCGATCATGAAAGAGGAAAGGCTGGCAAGGAACGATGAAATGGACACCCGAACCGATCGCCATGATTGCCCGCTGCGTCCTTTTAAGATTTGACAGGCCGTCCAAGTCCCTTTATTTTCTAAATGATGCTTATGTTGAATATTGAACTCGGGTAGTGTGCTTAAGAAAGTTGAGGTCAGGATGATGGAAACACCCCGCAAAAAGCGCAGCATGATGGAAAGGCGCTCGGGTGTCGATCGTCGCCGAACCAACCCTCGCCGGTACACCGGTGTTGAAAGACGCATCGATCCCGTTTGCCGAAGCAGTAAAGACAGACGCGAAGGCAGTGGATCATGGTCTGAACTGCAGATGCCGGGTATCCGTTAGGATTAAATCCGATAAACATCAATTGCCCCGGGACGATATCCGGCCAGTGCATTTTATTGTGCTTATCAGATGGCGACCGGCAGGTGGAGTGCCCTGTCGACAGCGGTGTTGTTTCAACCCAGTTCCCGACCCATCGAAGGGAGTCAGATGGACGACAAAATTGCCAAGGGAAACGGTGAAACCCAAAGTGTCCGGATCGATATACCCCAGAGCTTGATGTCGAGAGTGCACAACCACTGCACCAAGCGCAATATCAGCGTTCAAGAGTTCATTCGCGATGCCCTTTCCGAAAAGCTGGAGATGGTGCACAAAGAGCGAAGAAAAAGACAGCGCGTATAAAGTGGGCCTCTCTCAGAGCGTCCATTCCCTTTACTCCCTTCCCCTTAAATCGGCAGCAGACCGAATATCCACCGTTGGATGCCGGGCCACGGCGTCCGCTGGCGACAATTATTGGGCCGCTGCATGTCCTTCGGCGTGCTGCGGGCGTGCCGGCGAACATGGGATGGCGTTTGTCAGTCCCCGTTCGGCCGGCGCTATGCGCGGATCGACCACACCAACCGTAAAATCATCGTGTC
>JAERRP010000791.1 GCA_016735415.1 Desulfobacterales bacterium
GTGCAGGTGGGTTTCCACGTTTTCGAGAAAAGGCGACAGGACCCACATCAGCAGAAGCGCCAGCAGGAGCCACACAAACCCGTATTTAGCAATGCGCGGTTTCAAAATGTTCCGTGAGGGATGGTTTATTTTCTTCTCTGGCATTATGGCATCAAGACCGAAGTGGATGGATATTGAATAAGCGGCGCTTTTTCGTTATCCCGCACCCGGCCCGCAACGCGATCCGAGGTATTAAAAAAACTTCTATCACCTCTCATGGCCGGCGTAAAGTTTAGATGCATTTTTGGATGATCGCGTGAAAAACCCCTTCTCATCCAGATCTTCACCCGAAACGGGGCGGTGGCCATGGAGAAGGAAGACGTGACCGGCACCATCGAACCCGGCAAGTCGGCCGACTTCATCGTGATTAACCAGAACATTCTGGAGGTTCCGGTGGAAAAGATCCACTAATCCAAGGTGCTGCAGACGGTCCTATAAGGGCGCATGATCTATAAGGCCAAGGGCAAATAATGCCGGGGCCTGCGCAACAGCGACTGATAAGAAGGCAATTATTGAACGAACAACATAAACAACAACCGCTTTCCGAATGACGGCATGAACGAGGCGGGGCTGACGGCCCGCACACTCTTTTATGTCGATGGCGACATATACGAACAATCCATCGAGTAACGGCCCGGCGACCGGCGGGGTGAGCGCCGAAAACCACGAAACGAACACTCGTACTCGTAAATTACCCCTATTCTGATCGCGGTTCCGGAGATAAGGAACTGACTTGACAATCAAAGCACACTGCTGGCAATATCCATGCAAATCATAAATAAGGATTTCCAATATGCATGGCTATGTTCATAGATATATCGAAAATGAATTACACCGAGCACTGGACCGTTCACCTGCCGTAGCCATTCTTGGCCCACGGCAATGCGGAAAGTCAACAACTGCCAAATTATTGCTTAAAAGCATTCCTTCAGTCTATCTTGATCTACAGGATCGTGTTGACCGCAATAAGCTGGCCGAACCGGAACTCTTTTTTGACCGCCACCGTGACAAACTTATCTGTCTTGATGAAATTCAGCGCCTACCGGAATTCTTTTCAATCCTTCGCTCGGAAATAGATAAAGATCGAAGAGCGGGAAGGTTCTTGATTTTAGGTTCGGCATCCCGTGACCTTATAAAACAGTCAACCGAATCTCTGGCAGGCCGTATCGCTTATACGGAGCTTACACCATTTCGATTTAAAGAAGTTGCTGACATCTCTTCGTGGTCTGACCTTTGGCTCAGGGGCGGCTTTCCTGACAGCCTGCTTGCCGGGAATGATCCGGACAGTTTCGATTGGCGTCTTGATTTTATTCGGACATTCATGGAACGCGACATCCCCAACCTGGGTTTTAATATCCCCATTCCGGTAATTGAACGTTTATGGTTGTTGCTGGCGCACTATCATGGGCAAACCGTAAACTACCAAAAGTTGTCAGGGGCGGCTGATATCTCTATCCCCACGCTCAAAAATTACCTTGCGATCCTTTTTCAGAACTACATGGGCACCACGCTGCCTCCCGCCCGTGCAAATCTTAAAAAAAGACTGGTTAAATCGCCTTAGATATATTTGCGTGACAGTGGAATCCTCCACGCGCTCCTTGATATAGAAACGTATGATTATCTCTTGGCCAATCCTATTGCCGGAGCATCCTGGGAAGGCTTTGTCATTGAAAATATCATTGCTCAGTATGATCGATGGAGACCCTCTTTCATACGTACTTCCAATGGTGCTGAAATCGATCTGGTTTTAGAACGGGCTGGACGACATCTTTTTTTTGAATGTAAACTGTCAAAAGCACCAAGACCTTCACGAGGATTTCATGAACTGGTCGATGCCATGCAGCCTGAGTCCGCTTGGGTAATTGCGCCTGTGGATGAACCTTATGAGATAACAAAAGGGATTTTTGTCTGTTCGCCGAAATACTTGGATACGGTACGGTAAACAGGAGAAGACGCATCATGGTTGAAGGCCCGTTTACTGCAGGGATAGTGATGACCCTGCACGTTCTCGTCCAGGTCGCGCTCATTGTGCGGGCACTGCTGCGACCCCATCGGGAACCGGCTTCGCGGATCGCCTGGGTCGTGGTCATCATGGCATTGCCGGTGCTGGGCATCCTGGCCTACATCCTGTTGGGTGAAACGAACATCGGGCGACGTCGTGTGGCGCGGATGCGCGAAGTCCTCGCGCGGTTGCCGGATGTGGCCGAGGCGGCCGGCGCGGACGCGGGGAATTTTAAGGTCGATGTGCCGCAGCGCTACGCGCATCTGTTTCAAGTCGGGAAATCAGTCAACGGCTTCGACCCTGTCGGCGGCAACCGGGCGCACTTGATGCCGGATTCGAACGCGACCATCGCCTCCATGGTGGTCGACATCGATGCCGCCCAGGATCACGTCCACCTGCTGTTCTACATCTGGCTGCCGGACAACAACGGTTGCGAGGTGGTGGCGGCGCTGAAGCGTGCGGCGGCCCGCGGCGTTTCCTGCCGCGCCATGGCGGACAGTCTGGGCTCGCGCGTCATGATCGAGTCCGAACACTGGCCGGCCATGCGTGACGCCGGTGTCCGTCTGGCCGGGGCCCTGCCAATCGGCAATCCGCTCTTGCGGCCCCTGAAGGGTCGTATCGACCTGCGCAATCACCGCAAAATCGTCGTCATCGAAAATCACATCACCTATTGCGGCAGCCAGAACTGTGCCGACCCGGAGTTTCGGGTCAAGGCCAAATATGCCCCCTGGGTGGACGCCATGATGCGCTTCGAGGGACCGATTGTCCGTCAGAATCAATACCTGTTCGCCGGCGACTGGGAGGCCGCAACCGGCGAAGATATCAGCGATCTGCTGAGGCAGCCCCTCCCGCCGGCCCAACCCGGGCTGACGGCCCAGGTGATCGGAACCGGGCCGACAGTCCGTTACTCCGCCATGCCCGAGATGTTCGAATCGCTGATGTACACTGCCCGCCGCGAGCTGGTTATCTCGACCCCCTACTACGTCCCCGACGAGTCCATGCAGGCGGCCTTGTGCGCCAGCGCCCGCCGCGGGGTCGATACCACCACCATTTTCCCCGCCCGCAACGACTCATGGATTGTCGCGGCCGCCAGTCGAAGCTAT
>JAERRP010000346.1 GCA_016735415.1 Desulfobacterales bacterium
CCAGACGGGGAATCGCCTGGTCGGAAAAATAGAAGCGCTCCTGCAGGGCATGAATATCGAAGATGATGACCTGGGTCGGCCCCGAAAGCGTCATAGGAACCCCTGAAAGCATTTTGGCCAGGGTGGCAGCCGTGGCAATCTGCCCGTCCCGATCGACGCGCTCCATCGTCCCGGTGGGAAAATACGGCAGCACGATCTTGAAGGAACGCACCGAATAGCGGGGGATTTCATAGATCGCCGAAAGCTGAATAAAAATATCACCCGGGGTATCGAAGGCCGCCAGGAAGGCCAAATGATGGTTACGGATGACCTCGATATTTTCAATCATCACGTTCGGGAAGCCGTCCCCAAAGGAATCCCAGCGGATGCGGGCCGTTTGGAATTCGGCATGCGTGGCGGCGATGCGATCGGCCAGGGCGCTCATCTGCGGGCAGGCCAGCAGGGTGATCATGAATTTTCCTCCAAAGGCACGATGGTTTTCATACAAATCTGGTCAATGATTTCCCGATAGCCTTCCGAACGGCCGTGATTGAACATGGTGCTTCCTCCTTGAGCGATCGCAGGGCGTGCGGTTAACCACCGGATTGACGCCGCCAGCGTAGCAAATGTTGCCTCCATCGACAACAAGGTCTTCCATTTAGTCTGGCTTACAACGGTTCGGTGGGGATGTGCAACAAATCGGTTTCAGACGGCGGCGTACGATGGTTGTCCGCCTTGAGCGCAGGACAGGGAAACGGCGACGATCCGGATACCCTCCCATCGATTGAGGACGCTTCCTTGCGAAAGAGCACATCCACCACGTTGCGTACATACTGCTCGTCCGGGATGTCTTCGCGGGCTTGCGGGGGAAAGGTCGCGATGGACTTGAAATGGTCGGCCAGTTCGGCAAACAGGGCAAGACGCGCGTCGGGATTCAGGCGGTTGCGTCGCATGACGGCCGTAAGGGCAAGGCCGGCCTCCTCCGGCGACACGCGCTGACGCAGGCGGGCCGTCAGATGGGGATAGGCCCGCAGAGAATTGAATTGGCCGCCGGCCAACCCCTCCAGGTCGGGAAGCGTCAAGCCGGGCTGGTGCACCACAATGGTATTGGCGGCATAATCGCCGAAACGCTGGCCATAGCGGCTGCAAAAGCAGGCCAGGCCCCCCACCAGGTAAACCAGCGGCAGGCTGTCAACGGCCCTCAGCAAGTTGCGGATCATGACCTGACTGAAACGCAAACGCAACCCCTGCACGTCCAGAACACGCAGGCGAAACAGCCGCTTTCCCAGCGTCTGACCCCGCAGCCACCATTCGGTGGCGATGCCGTAGCCCACCGTGATGACAAAATAGGTAAAGATGCCGACCGCTGCGCCCAGACCGGGATCGATGATGGCAAACAGCTTGACAACCAGTGGCTGAACGGTGAGAAAAAGTGCCAGAATACAACCCAGGTCCGTTATCCAGGCCAGAAAACGAACCACAGGTCCGGCCAGCGACAGGGCGAACGTGACCCCCTCGGGGGTCTGAATTTCGATCGTCTTGATGCGATGAATCGCGCGCATGGGATCTCAGGGCGCCTTTCCCGAAGGGCGCCTGGCCACACATTTCCGCCAGACCGTGGAACGGCCCGCCCACCCGAAAAAAAGACCCAGCAGCAGCAGTTCCAGAACTCCGAAACCTATTTTTAGCCCGTAGGGCAAGACGGGGGCGTGGTACTGGGAAAAAAAGGCCTCCACCAGACCGGCCCAGACCAGCATCAACCCGCCGCCCCCGATCAGCGTCACCAGATCTCCCCGAACCGCCTTCAGCCGTGTACGCATGGGAACCGGCCGCCCCCAACCGATGAGGGCGCTGGCCAGCACCAGTCCGGCCTGGCTGCCGATCAGAATGGCCGGGATTTCGAAGGCCCCGTGGGGCAGCAGCCAGCCAGCCAGGAAAACACTCTCCCCGGCCCGGATGTAATCCAGAATTACCGCCCCCAGGATAGCGCCGTTGTAAAAAACCAGCAGGACGGTCCCGATGCCCCAGGACATACCCAGGGCCATGGCAAAAATGGCCACCTTCGTATTGTGGGTCATGAGCTGGGAGGAAAACGGGGCCATGCGACCGTCGAGCCGCTTATGGCCGTCGGCCTGTTCCTCACGGTCGACCCGGTCGGAAGGGTCCCCGGCCAGATGGGAGAAGGGCATCAACACCTGCTTGGCCTCGCCGTCCAAACCCACCGCCAGGGCACCGAACACGCCGCCGGCCAGCAAAATCCCCGCGCTCAGCAGAAAAAGGGCCAGATGACGCCGGAAGGTCTGTGGAAACGTTCCCCACAACCATCGCCAGGGTGTAAAGCGATGGGCCTGGCCGCGAATCGTATAAATTTCGCTGTAAGCTCGCCCAACGATGTTTTCGAGATAAACCCGAATCTGGGGATCGATCGCATAGGTTGCAATCTTTGATATTATTATATATACCTTTCTCATGTACTCTGGCA
>JAERRP010000564.1 GCA_016735415.1 Desulfobacterales bacterium
GGCCTCGCGGCCGGCGCGGGCATGGCCGCCATGCTGGGAGAAGATGAGAAGACACCCGCTGAACCGGCTGGCGCGGAGAACGCCAAAACCGCTGCGGCGGGCCCCCCTGAATTAAAACTGGGGTTCGATGAGCCCTTGTCGCCCGAGGAAGGCCAGGACGATGCCGAACTGGTGACCGACGAAATCAATCTGGGCGAACTTGATCTTTTGCTGGACGACGGGCCGCTGCCGTCCGGACCGGAACCCGATGACGATTTCAAAACCGAGGAACTCGATCTTGCCGATCTGGAGAAGATGCTGGATGGCGACGTGGACGAGATCTCGGCGCCGGCCCAGTCGCCCGCTACCTCGGCCCTGGACGATTTGGATGCGGCTCAGGAGGAGACGGAAGAAAGTATCATCGAGGACCTCGACCTTGATATGGAAGATTTCGAAAGCCTGCTGGATGAAGACACGGATTTGGGCGATTGGCTCGAGACACCTGCTTCGACGGGCGTGGCCGGCGCGGCCGTCGAAGATTTCAGTTTGGATGCCGACGATGATGTCAAGCTGGAGTTGGCCCCCGAGCTGGAAGATCTCCTGGAAGACGACTCCCGGGATTTCGACATCGAAGAAACCGCGGAGATCGGGCTTCCCGAAGTAGAAGACACGGCCGCCGGTCCGGAAATCGAAGAACGTCCCGAGGTGTCATTCGATGACGACGATATCAATCTTGAACTGGCGCCGGGACTTGACAGTCTTTTTGATGAAGCCGAAGATAGCGATGTGCCCCTGGAAGAAACCGAAGAACTCGATTTTTCGGATCTGGAGGATGATCTGGGACAACCGGATCAGGGCCTCGAAGGCTCCGCGCAGGAACCGGAGGCGCTGGACCTTGATCTGGAACTGGGCCCGGACCAGGAAACCGGTCTGGACGGCCCATCTCTCACCCCGGATGACGAATTTGAGATGGCACTTCCCGTGAATGATGAAAGCGAAAGCAAACCGGCCGAAGCGGCTGAAGGGGTGGAAGAACTCGATCTGGGGGATCTGGAAAGTGCCTTGGAGGGGGAAGCGGCCCAACCGGCCAGGTTGTCTCCGGGTGAGGAGGAGCCGGAGCTGGTTTTAGAGCTTGAAGGTGACAGCAATGAGCCGACGGACGTGGATGATTTCAACCTGGCGTTGGACGACCTTGATTTTGAAACATCAGATCAGGCGGAAGAAGGTGAAATCGAAGAAACCCGTGAACTTGATTTAGATGATCTCGAGAGTCTGCTGGATGACAGCGAAGCGCCGGCGGATGCAGCGCCGCGATTGGACGCCGAAGACCTTGAGTTGGATCTGGATTTAGACGAGGCCATGGCCGAAGGCACCGATAATCTCGATGACGCCACGCGCGAGCTGAATCTGGATGATATTGAAAAAATTCTTGAGCTGCCGGAATCAACACCCGCCACATCGACCGACGAGGCCGAAGCAGACGACCTGGAGTTGGATTTGGACATCGGCGATGAGCCCGAAGTGTCCGAGGCGGCGGATGAGGTCCTGCTGGATGGTGACGAAACCACGGCCGGCAGTGATTCACTTGATCTGAGCGAACTTGAAAAAATGTTGGATGTCGAGGATACCACCGATTCGCCGACGCTTCCGGCCGATGAAGCGGTGGATGATCTGGATCTCGATTTCGAACTGCAACCCGCCAACGATGATGAGGAAGAACTCGATCTGGAGTTCGACATGCTCGGAGATGAATCCGAGGAGGCTTCGGCTTTGTTTGATACTTCCGAATCCGAAGATCTCGGGTTGGATCTGGATATCGCCGAGACGCCCGAACCTGAAAAGGTTGAACTGGAAGAAGATCTTGACTTTGTGATTATGGATGATGACGGAGGCGATGAGCTCGATCTGGACATCCTCGAAGATGATGCGGCCCCTGAAACCGTGACGGCGCCGATAGAAACTGCGGCCCTCGGTGCAGGCGGTGCCATGGCGTCACGCGATTTGACGCAGGAACTGATGGATGAAATGGCGGCGGCCGACACGCAAACCATGGATATTCCCCCGACCGAGAGCAGACCCATCAAACCGCCGCCGATACCCACAAAGAAAAAATCGAGCAAGTCGCTCGTGCTTCTGTTTTTACTGATCCTGCTGGGCGCGGGCGGCTATTTTGTATACAACAAGACCGGTTTTGATTTTTCCAAATTGAACTTGTCGGATTTACCCGAAATTCCATATGTGAGCCAATGGCTGGGAGGTAAAAAAGCACTTGAAGCCGTTGTGCCGGTCGAGACCACCCTGAAAGGCAGTTGGGTTCAGAATAAAACCGATGGACGCATTTACATCATCCAGGGGCGCGTTAAGAACGAGTATTCACAGCCACGCAGCTTTATCCGGGTCACCGGAAGCATTTTCGCTGACGGGCGCAAATTCAAAAGGGTGGTGCAGGCTTATTGCGGCAATATGCCAAGCCTTCAGGATCTGGAAAATCTACCGGTGGCCGATCTGCAGAAACGTCTGGTCAATCGCAACGGAACGAACAATGTCAACGTCAAGGTGGCGCCGGGTAAGGAAGTCCCCTTTACGGTCATATTTGCGGGGTTGCCGGAAGACGTCGAACTGCAGGAATATGCCGTTGAAATATCCGGATCGTTGCCCGCGACGGACGCCAAGTCCAAGTAAATTTGCAGCTTGACGGCTAAATTTGAAGCTGATACATAGCTCAATTCAATTTCGGAGGCATCTGCGGCCTGCGAGTCTTGCCGCCGATCGACATGTGGCGATGTAGCTCAGATGGTCAGAGCATGCGGCTCATATCCGCAGTGTCCGGGGTTCAATTCCCTGCATCGCCACCACCATAAAACAAAACCCACTGCGAAAGCAGTGGGTTTTTTATTGATGCGCCTGACAGGGCGCACCCACTTGGAGGTGTGTCCTCTACACACCCGACAGGGGGAAGAGTTAGCCGGACGGCAAGGGTGCTCACCGCGAGGTGAGATCTGAAGGAAGGGCGGCCGGGCGATCGGCCTGACCATTCGGAGCAGACCCCCGGCGACGATGGTTAGATGACGGCCTCTAATCGCGCCATGGTCCAGCGCATAGTTCCACCAGACCGATGGCCAAGACCACAATAGCGATCGTCCAGAGGATGATCTGTCCTCGCAGGGGGATCGGGAGCGATGCCGATATAAGCCAGGCGGTGAGCACCCCGGCACCGCAGAAATTGATCGCGATGGCGCCGGCCGTTCCCAACCCGCTGATACCCCGTTCAACCCCGTAGCCTTCCAGCAGCAAGGCAATGCCGATGCCGAATAGAACGCCTCCCAGGATTGTCGGATAAAAAGTAGTATCCGGTTGAGGGACGCCCAGCCAGCCGGCGATCCCGAACGGGAACAGGAGCAGCAAACCTCCGAGAATCAGATTGACCACGCCGTCAATTGTCAGCAGAAGCTTATGCCTGGCATTCATCTGATCCTCCTTGTCCGGGTGTTGACCGCGTTTTAGAGGGAAGCGAAACGCTCCGGTTTTGGCATGGGATGGAATCCGGCCGATTTTTTTGGTTTGCAGCCTGCTGGTCACCAACTTGACTGCTCGGGGATCGTCGTGCCCAGCCACGATTTGATCGGGTCGCTGTGAAGGCCTATCCTAAACATATCCTAATGGATAAAATCAACTGTGTGGGAAAGTTGCCCGGGTATTCCTGCATGAGGGCTTTGGTGTAGGACTTGTAGTACCGAAAATCGGGTCTGGCCCGTCTGAATCGTCCCCATCGTAATTGCCGAACTTTTTATCATAACCGGTGCGGGCCGGCCCCCAGCCCCAGAGCGCGCCCTAAATTTATCGCCAATAATCTCGAATTGCTGGCATATTTATTGCTGAACTATACCTATGGAAGAGATCAAGATGATAATCATTTCTCATCAAGGAGACCCTACATGAACGATCAACCTTTCGAAGACTACTACGAGTATCTCCAAATTAGCCCGAACGCTGATTTAGAGACGATTGAAAGAATTTTTCGTCTGCTGGCCAAGAAGTACCATCCCGATAACAAAGAGACAGGGGCGATTGATAAGTTTAACATCCTTACAAAGGCATACCATACGCTGTCGGATCCGGAGGGACGCGCGGCTTACGACGTTCGTTATGAAAAGGCGAAAAGCAAGGAATGGAGGGCCGTTTCAGAATTATCGTCCTCGAGAGGCCAGGAAAGCGATGTCCAGATCCGGCGGACCATTTTATCGATTCTCTACATTGATCGCCGGGAAAACCCATCGAATCCGGGCGTCGGCAATTGGCAGCTGGAAAAATTTGTGGGTTTGCCGGAGACAACAATCGATTTCCATATATGGTATCTCAAAGAAAAAAAGTGGATTGTGCTCACGGATACGGGCGGATATGCCATCACGGCTGCTGGGGGCGCTGAAATAGAAAACGACGTTATGATAAT
>JAERRP010000005.1 GCA_016735415.1 Desulfobacterales bacterium
ATGATGGGCGCCAGATTGCCGGCTTTTAGCTGCTGGTAGGTAATATCGGTCCATTCCGTGCCGAAGCCTTCGGGCAGTGCCGTATCCGCCAGTTCTTCCATGGTTTTGAGGGCCTGACCGCTGCTGTAGCCGGGGGCGTTGTTGCCGTTGACGGCAATCGACTTGTACATGTTGTAGTGGGGGATGTTGTAGGGGCCGGTCATGGGCTGCGTCCGGATGAAAGTGCTCAGATCGATCATATCCCCATCTGCGTTGCGAACCTTGAGCCGGGTAATGTCGGCTTCATCGGCGCGGGCCCCGGCCTCGGCCTGGAGATAAACCCGGTAGACCCGGCCGTACCTGTTGAACTCGTTGACATACAGCGAGCCCAGGTTGATCTGCAGGGTATCGAAGATATCGGTAATCGAAACCTTGCGGGTTTTGGCCTTGGTGCGATCCACCTCCAGGAAGCGCTGGGGCACGGCCGGGTTAAAGGTGGTATACACACCGGTCAGCTCCGGCCGTTTGCGGGCCTGACTGATAAAATTGTCCGCCGCCCGCGTCAGCGCTTCGACACCCTGATCGTTGAGGTCCTGAATTTCATACTTGAAGCCGCCGGTCGCCCCCAGGCCGGGAATCGAGGGTGCGTTGGCGATCATGACCACGGCTTCGGGGATCTGGCGGACCTGAGCGTGCATGCTGGCCATGATGGCCTCCAGTTGGGTCTCCGGCGTCTTGCGTTCGCCCCAGGGCTTGAGGATTACAAAGGCAAAGCCGGCAAAGGGCTGCTTGATCTGGTCGATGACATTATAGCCGGCAACTGCCACCACGTCCGCCACACCGGGAGTTTGGAGCGCAATGTCGTTGACCTGCTTTCTCACGGCCTGGGTGCGCTCGATGGTGGCGGCGTCGGGCAACTGCACCAGCGCCAGAATATAGCCCTGATCCTCCTCGGGCACAAAGCCCGTGGTGATTGAACCAAACCAATAAACGGTCAGCAGGCACAGGCCGATAAATACGGCCAGCACCACGTACCACATCTTCGCCATCACCTTGACACTGGCGGCGTAACCCGAAGACAGTTTGTCGAATCCGTTGTTGAAGGCCCGGAAAAAGGCGTTGGTCTTGCCGGATCCCGGCCTCAGCAAGACCACGCACAGGGCCGGGCTCAGGGTCAGGGAGTTGAAGCCGGAGAGGCCTACCGCCATGGCAATCGTCAGGGCGAACTGCTTGTTGATCATCCCAGTCATGCCGGGGATAAACGCTACCGGCACAAAGACTGCCATGAGCACCAGGGTGGTGGCGATGATAGGGCCGCGCACCTCGTTGACGGCTTCGGCCGTGATCTCCCTGATGTCGTGCTGACCGCCTTCATCCAGCTTGCGCATCACGTTTTCCACTATCACGATGGCATCGTCCACCACCAGGGCCACCGCCAGGACCATGCCCAGCATGCTGAGGGAATTGATCGAAAATCCGAAGATTTTCATGAAGGCAAAGGTGCCGATCAGGGAAACCGGCACGGCGATGGTGGGAATCAGGACGGCCCGGAAATTCTGCAGGAAGATATAGACCACCAGTATCACCAGGAGCACCGCCTCCACCAGGGTTACGATGACCTCTTTGATCGATTCGGTGATAAACTCCGTGGTGTCATAACGCATGACCCACTGTATGTCCTCGGGGAAGTGCTTGGCCAGCTTGTTCATGGTCTCGGTAACGGCCTGCTTGATCTGAAGGCCGTTGGCCTCGGCCAGCTGGAAGACGATGATGGTAGCCGTGGGTTTACCGCTGAGTTTGGTGTCCCAGTCGTATTCCTCGGATCCCAGTTCCACCCGGGCCACGTCCCGGATGCGAACCACGGACCCGTCCGGATTGGCGCGCACGATGATGTCCTCGAACTGCGAGACCTGCTCCAGTCGCCCCAGGGTATTCAACTGGTACTGGAAGGCCTGCCCGGCCGGGGCCGGGGCCTGCCCGATGGCACCGGCCGCCACCTGGTTGTTCTGCTCCTGGATGGCGTTGCTCACATCGGTGCCGGTAAGGCCCAGATTGGTCAGGCGGGCCGGATCGAGCCAGATCCGCATAGCGTATTTGCTCAGGCCGAAATTCTCGATCTGGGCCACCCCCGGTATCCGGGACAGGTCGTCGATGATGTGAATGTCGGCGTAATTTTGCAGAAAACCCGCATTGTGGGTATTCTTGGGCGAAATCAGGTTGACCGCCAGCAGCATGTTGGATGAATGCTTCTGAATGGTGAGCCCCACCTGGGCCACAGCGGGCGGCAGCTCGGAAAGGGCCTCGTTGGCGCGGGTCAGGACCTCCATCTGGCCGATGTCCTGGTCATAGCCCACATCGAAAGTGACCGTGATGGCCGAATCCCCGTTGTTGGTGCTGGTGGAAGTCATGTAGATCATGCCCGCGGCCCCGTTGATCTTTTCTTCGAGAGGGGAGGTCACGGTGTTGTCCACCACCTCGGCACCGGCCCCGATGTACTGGGTGGTGACCTGGACCTGGGGCGGCACCAGAGGCGGGTACTGGGCGATGGGCAGCACCAGCATGGAGATGGCTCCGGCCAGGATCATGACTAGGGCGATGGACATGGCGAAAATGGGTCGCTGGATGAAGAAGTTCACTTAGCAGCTCCTAGTTCGATAACCGAGGTTCAGGGTTCAGAGGTTCATAGGTTCAGGGTTCAGAGGTT
>JAERRP010000249.1 GCA_016735415.1 Desulfobacterales bacterium
GTTCAAATGTCGCTCGGGCGCCAGTCGCCGACACCGGCCTCCAAAGGAAATCTTATTGACTTTGGTGATTGAATCATATCATTTATCAGTATTTCAAGATGTTACGGTGCATCTTCAAGTCGGGCCCCCGGCTGGTGCCATGATCGCCCGCGTCCGGGTTATTGGCAGGCCGGGCGATCATCCGGAAGGCCGCTGGAAATTGCGATGCCAAGCGAGGCTATACGCGAATTGAGCATGGACATGCAAACAGACATCCCGGAAAATGATTCGCTGTTACAGGCAGTCCGGACGACCATTCTCAAAGAAGGCATGCTTAAGCCTGGTGACGGGGTGATGACCGGTGTTTCCGGAGGGCGGGATTCGGTGGCCCTGATGGTTTTACTGGCCGCCCTGGCGGGACCGTTGAATTTTCGATTGGGGGTTGCCCATTTCCATCACGGCCTGCGGGGGCCTGCCGCCGATCGGGATGCCCGTCTGGTCGAGCATCTGGCGGTCGCGCACGGCCTTCGGTTTTACCATGAGCAAGGCGATGTGCGTGCTTTTCGCCAGGCCTACCGGCTAAGTACCGAGGAGGCCGCGCGTGAACAGCGTTATGCATTCCTGGAGGCAACGGCCCACCGGTACGATTATCAGCGCATCGCGCTGGGCCACCATTCGGACGACAACGCCGAACTGGTGCTGATGCGACTGCTGCGCGGCAGCGGCCCCCGGGGGCTGGCCGGGATTCCGCCGGTGCGGCCTTGCGGGCAGCGCCGTCTGACGATTATCCGGCCCCTCATCTACAGTGACCGGGCGGCGATTGACCGGTTTTGCAGGCGCTACGGGCTGCAGACCTGCGAAGACGAATCCAACCGCTGCCTGCGGTATACACGTAACCGCATCCGGCATGTCCTGCTGCCCCTGCTGCGGTCCAACTATAACCCCGGCATCGCCGCCGGGCTCAACCGGCTGGCCGGCCTGATGCGCGATGAAGAGGTCTGGCTCGATACAATGGTGGCCGAACGCCTGCGGGCTGTGAGCACGGCGGAAACCGCCGACAGCATGCTTTTGGACTGCACCGCGGTGGCGCAGTATCATCCGGCCTTGCAGCGACGGGTTCTGAGAGCGGCCCTCCAGCGTATCAAAGGTGACCTGCGGCGTGTGGGGTTTGATCTGATTGAAGCCGTGCGGCGACTGCTTGCAGCGGGGGTCAACGAAGGCGGGCTCGATCTGCCGGGCGCTGTTCGTGCCCGGCGTCAGGGCGACCGACTATACATCGGCCCGACCCGGCCGGCAGCACCGGAGGTCTCGTTCGAATATCGAATGACAGGGACCGGAAAGATGCATATCAGGGAAACCGGTGGGCACCTTTCGCTGGATCGCCTTACCCGTGTGGATCTGGACGCCATCCGCCGTGCTGGACAGCATGTCGCCTATTTTGATATGGATCAGATAGCATTTCCCATCACGATCAGGAATTTCAGGCCCGGCGATCGATTTGTGCCTTTCGGCCTGATGGGGACGCAAAAGCTGAAAAAGTTTTTCATTGATCACAAGATTCCCCGTGCTGAACGGATAAAACACCCCTTGATTATCAGCGCGGATGAGATTATTTGGATTGCCGGCGTGCGGCGCAGCGACCGGGCCCGTATCGGACCGCAAAGCGCTGCCATCCTCAAGGCCGAGCTCTTGGTTGCCTGATCGGCGGGGATGGTTACTTTTAGGCAAAATTTAAATTTCCCATACACAGCAGGAGGGTCTCGCTTTTGAATCCCTTTTACAAAAATCTTTCGCTCTGGATCGTCGTCACATTGATGTTTGTCATGCTTTACCAGATTTTCAGCGAGCAGCGCCAGGCCGAAACGCAGGTCACTTATTCGGAGCTGATGGCCATGGTGGAGGATGACCGGGTCGAGGAAGTGGTCATCCAGGGGCAGGAATTGCAGGTCAAAGATATTCAGGGCGATCGCTTCAAGGTCTACGCGCCCCAGGATTCGGAACTGATTCCGACGCTCAGGCGCAAAGGTATCCGCATCGGCGCCAAGCCGCCGCCTGAAAATCCCTGGTACATGTCCATTTTAATGTCCTGGCTGCCGATGATCGTACTGATCGGTGTGTGGATTTTCTTCATGCGCCAGATGCAGTCCGGCGGCGGCAAAGCCATGTCCTTTGGTAAAAGCCGGGCGCGTCTGCTGTCCGATCAATCCGTCAAGGTCACCTTCGAGGATGTGGCCGGCATTGACGAGGCCAAAGAAGAACTGGGTGAAATCGTCGAATTTTTAAGCGATCCCAAAAAATTCACGCGCCTGGGCGGGCGCATCCCCAAAGGCGTTTTGCTCATGGGGCCGCCCGGGACCGGT
>JAERRP010000802.1 GCA_016735415.1 Desulfobacterales bacterium
ATTCCCCGCTGATGGCAGAGGCCCGCCCATCCGCCATCTTCATGCACTGTCTTCCGGCCCAGCGCGGACTTGAAGTGACCGATGCGGTTATGGAATCGCCGGCCTCGGTCGTGTTTGCGGGGGCCGAAAACAGGATGCATGTGCAAAACGCCATCATGTTGTTTTTAACCGGCAGGGCTTGAGCCCGCCCCATGCCAATCGCCCGTCGTCTGCCTGAAGGCTGTCCTGGCGTGATGCGCTTCGGGCCCCAACGCCAGACCGCGTGGTGACCACGCGGTTTCTACTTCATCAGAAAGGATGCAGGCATGATTGAGAATGTGATCATTATGGGAGCCGCCGGAAGAGACTTCCACAATTTCAATATCTATTTCCGGGACAACGGCCGCTATCGCGTCAAGGCCTTCACCGCCACGCAGATACCCGATATCGAAGGCCGCCAATATCCCCCGGCCCTGGCCGGAAACCTCTACCCGGAAGGCATTCCGATCTATCATGAAGATCGGTTGCTGGCCCTGATCCGGGATCACAAGGTGGACCTGGTGGCATTTTCCTACAGCGATGTCCCTCACATCGATGTCATGCACAAGGCCTCCCTGGTCATGGCCGAAGGGGCCGATTTCACGTTGATCGGCGCCACCTATACCATGCTGCGCGCCAGCAAACCGGTCGTGTCGGTGTGTGCCGTTCGAACGGGTTGCGGCAAATCGCAGACCACCCGTAAAGTATGCGATATCATGCGGGAGCAGGGGCAGCGTGTGGTGGCCGTGCGCCATCCCATGCCTTACGGCGACCTGACGCAACAGGTGGTCCAGCGTTTTGCGACTTATGAAGATTTCGACCGCCACCAGTGTACCATCGAAGAAAGAGAAGAATACGAACCGCTGGTCGCTCAGGGGATCGTGGTTTACGCCGGTGTCGATTACAAAAAAATCCTCGAAGCGGCCGAACGTGAGGCCGATGTCATTGTCTGGGACGGTGGCAACAACGACACCCCGTTTTACTATCCCGATGTTCATATTGTGGTTTTCGACCCGCACCGTGCCGGTCATGAGTGCCTGTACTACCCCGGTGAAACGAATATGATCATGGCCAATATTGCGGTCATCAACAAAGTCGACAGTGCCGAAGCGGAAAAAATCGACCTGGTGCGGCGCAACATTACCGACCACGCCCCCGCAGCCGACATTGTTCTGGCGGAATCCGCCATTCTGGTTGAAGACCCCGAAGCGATCCGGGGCAAAAATATTCTGGTGGTGGAAGACGGTCCCACCCTGACCCACGGCGAGATGGCTTACGGGGCCGGCACCATCGCCGCCCAGCGCTTTGGCGCCGCCACTTTGGTGGATGCCGCGGCATCGGCCGTGGGCAGCATCCGGGCAACCTACGAGCGCTATCCCAACGTTCGCAAAGTTCTGCCGGCCATGGGCTACAGCAGCGAGCAGGTGAAAGATCTCGAAAAAACCATCAACCGCTCCGAATGCGACCTGGTATTGTGCGCCACGCCCATCGATCTTCCCAAGCTGGTGAAGATCAACAAACCCACCCTGCGGGTGCGCTATGAATACCAGGATGCCGCTCAGGGCCCCCGTCTGGAAGACATTTTGCGGAAACGCCTCTCCATCTGAATACGGGTAAGCCCCCGCCGGTGATGACATCCGCTGTCGTTGCCACCCGTCTCCTCCCGCCTAGCGGGAGGCCCCAGGTAGCTCCCCGGAGGGAGACTCAGGAATGCTTTGCAAGTCTTGGGTTGCATCCCTTTTGTCACGCGCCGAGCATCGACGCGGTGGGCGGAAAAAGGAAGGACGCATCGACCAATGGCCCCCAAAACCCTGCTGATCGCTCTGGGCGGCAATGCCCTTATTCGGAAAAACCAGCGCGGCACCATTCGCGAGCAATTTGCCAATCTGGAGATTCCGATGCGGCAGATTGCCCGTCTTTCACGCCGCTATCGGATCATCATCACGCACGGCAACGGTCCCCAGGTCGGCAATCTTCTGCTGCAACAGGAATGCTGCGAGGCCGTCCCCAAACTCCCGCTGGAAATTCTGGTGGCACAAACCCAGGGGCAGATCGGCTACATGATCGAATCCACGATGGACACGGCCCTCATGGATCTGGGCATCCATTTCAAACAGTCTTTTATCACGCTCATCAGTTACGTCGTGGTCGATGAAAACGATCCGGCCTTCGTCCGCCCCACCAAACCCATCGGGCCGGTTCTGACCGAAGCGCCGTCCGCCTACCCCTACCCCACCCGCCTTACGGCCAAGGGGCTGCGGCGGGTCGTGGCCTCTCCCCGCCCCCTGGCCGTGGTCGAAAAACGCGAAATTAAAAAACTCATCGATATGGGATTTATCGTGATTTGCTGCGGGGGTGGCGGTATTCCCGTGATTCGCGAAGGGCGGCGCTTTCATGGTGTCGACGCCGTTATCGACAAGGATCTGGTGAGTGCCCGTTTAGCCAAAGAAATCGGCGTCGAGCGCTTCATCATCGCCACGGACGTCCCCGGCCTGGCAATTGACTTCGGCACCCCTGACGAGCGCTTTCTCGAGACCGTAACGGTGGAAGAACTTGCCGCCCATACCCAGGCCGGGCACTTCCCCCCGGGCACCATGCGTCCCAAAGTCGAGGCGGCTTCGAACTTTGTCCGCGGAAGCGGCCGTCGGGCCGTGGTCTGCGCCCTCGAAGACATCGAAAAGGCCGCCACCGGCAAAGCCGGCACCCGTATTCAAACCGATTGATCCGCCTAAGGCGGCACTTAAAATGTGAAGTTATTTTTCGAGCGCTTAAATATCGATGCCATAGCGGGATATCTTATTGAGAAGCCCCTGGCGCGTGATCCCCAGTGTGCGGGAGGCCTGGGATCGATTGCCCCGCGATTTGCGAAGCGCATCCACGATCATCTTTTTTTCAATCCGCTGGACTGTTTTCTGAAGCGTGATATCCGGACCGGTCTCAAACGATTCGTCTCCGGAAACAGCCGTTATCTTTTCGGAAAGACAATCGATTCCGATTTCTTTTTCGGGGCCGGCCAGACAGACCGCTCTTTCAATCTCATTCTGCAATTCACGTATGTTGCCGGGCCAGTTGAAACGCGCGAGCATTTCCAGGGTGGTGGGTGTAAAACGGCCCACCGGCGTTTTGAACTTGCGGGCGCACTTCTCCAAAAAATAGGCGGCCAGGGCGGGAATGTCCTCTTTTCTTTCCCGCAGCGGTGGCAGAATGATGGGGAACACCTGGATACGATAATAGAGATCTTCCCGGAAGCGGCCCTTTTTCACTTCCTGAAAGAGATCGCGATTGGATGACGCGATCAGGCGGAAATTCACGTTGATGATGGCGGAACTGCCCACCGGGCGCACTTGTCCTTCCTGCAGGACCCTCAGCAGGTTGATTTGCATGGCCGGCGGCACACCGGCTATTTCACCCAGGAACACGGTCCCGCCGTCCGCCATCTCGAATAACCCTTTTTTGTCCATCACCGCGCCGGTGAAAGCCCCCTTGACATGACCGAAGAGCTCGCTTTCCAGCAAATTCTCTGCCAGCGCACCGCAATTTTCGGCCACAAAGGGTTTGTCCCCGAGCAGGCCGCCGTAGTGAACCACACGGGCGATCAATTCTTTGCCGGTGCCGGTTTCACCCTGAATCAGAACCGATGTGGTGGTATTGATGACCTTTTCCACCAGCGAAAATACTTTTTGCATGGCCGTGCTGGCGCCGATGACCCCATGCAGATCGAAACGGTTCCGGACCTCGGATTTCAACCGCAGGTTTTCCACCTCCAGGGCCTCGGCATGCTGTCGCAGTTCGCCATGGAAACGCGCATTTTCGATTGAAACGGCAATCGGACCTGCTAAAATCTCCAGCAAACAGGCTTCGTGTTCACTGAAACGGCCATTTATTTTGTTCAGAACATAAAGGACACCGATCCGGTCCTTGCGCCCGGCCATGGGCACACAAATCATGGAGCGGGTTTTAAAGTGCTGCTGCAGGTCAAGCTGGTTGGAAAAACGCTCATCCTTTTGGACATCCGGAATGACGACCGTCCGGTTTTGGCGAAAGACCCAACCGGCCACGCCGTAATGGTCCGGGAAGCGCATCTGGGCGGCATCCTCCGGATCACGCCGGCTTTCCTCCTCCACCGTGCGGATGAAATAGAACTCCTTGCGGGACGGGTCATGAAGGGCGATCGAGGCCCCTTCGACATTGAACGTCCCTTTCACCTTTTTCAGGATGTACTGCAGCAATGCATCCAATTCGGCAAACGCCTGGATCGACGCGGAAACATCATGCAAAAGGGTCATTTCCCGGTTCGAAAACGAAAATTTCTGCAATTCGGTCTCCATAATGGTCGTCAGTCAGATTCTGAAAACGATGGGTGCAGGCATTCCGGCTGTGGTTGCTGCCTGTTTGTCAATTTTATTTACAGTATTCTGCAAGACATATCAACAACGTTTACAAAACCACGTTCGTCCGGAACAGCGCGAGGGTCTGCCGCCAGCC
>JAERRP010000692.1 GCA_016735415.1 Desulfobacterales bacterium
ACTGCCGCACCAGCCGGTCCAGAATCCGCCCAATCGATCGCGGCGTCAGGCGGCCCTTGTCCTTGTTGAGAAAAAGCGGCCCGCCCGCATCCGGGGTAATGCCGGTTTCGCGCTCAAGCCGTTCGCGATAGGCTCGAATAGCCGCAATCGCCTTGGTGCCGATGGGCACGAGGCGCTGTTTGTTGCCTTTTCCGTGCACCCGGATGATGCTTTCATCCAGATTGACGGCCGTGGTGTCCAACCCGGCCAGTTCCGAAACCCGGGTGCCGGCCGTGTAGAGCGTCTCGAAAATGGCGCGATTGCGCCGTCCTAAGAGGGTATCGTCCTGAACCATGTCCAGCAGACGGAAGACGTCATCCACCGTGAGATAGTAGGGAATTTTCTTCTCCTGTTTGGGCGTCAGAACGGTTTCCGCCGGGTTGCGTTCCACCAGCCTCTGCCGCAGTAGAAATCCAAAGAAGGAGCGCACGGCGGACAGTTTGCGGGCGATCGTGGCCTTGCTGTTTTTCTTATAGAGTGCCGCCAGATAACCACGGATCGCCAGCGTATCCACGCCGGAGGGATCGAAATGCGCGGGAACGCCTCGCGCGGGGGTACTTCCCTCCCTGCCGGCTTCGCTGACGATGCGGGCAAACTCCTGCAGATCCGTGCGGTAGGCCCGACAGGTGTGGACGGAATACCCTTTTTCGACCGCCAGTGATTCCAGGAAACGATCGATCGTCTGGGATCCGGCAGCGCAGGATTTCACTTCACCAACCTCCGGACCGTTGCTGAATGCCGTCCCGGCTAAATTCCGGGGATGAAATTGAGCAGATTTTCGATCTCGTCCCAGCCACCCACTTCTTTAAACGGATGTGACTGGCGGTTCCAGGGCTGCCGGTACAAAATCGGCGTAAGACCCGCTTGAGCTAACAGAAAGCAGGTGTCCAGCCGATCCTCCACGAATACCCGCACCCCGCCGGCCGCGAGTACATCGGCCTTGGCTTCGAAACTCCCGGTGGCCACGACCTCAATGGCCGTATCCGGCAACGATAGCATATCCCGCAGCCAGCCCTCGATGATTTCCCGGTTGGGACGCGCCGTAACGAACAAAAGCCGCGGTACCGACCGGGCCATGCGCTCCAGCACGCGGCGGCTGCCGGGAAGGGGGTGCAGGGCGTGTTCATAGTCCCCCTGGATAATGCAGCGGATGGCCGTTTCGATCACCTCCGCTTCGAGGTCCAGACAATCTTCCAGATTATAGCTGGTAATGTCTTCGTGCCGGACGTGATCGATGCCGTAAAGATCGCGCACAATATCCAGAAACAGCTGCATGGTATTGGCAACCACCCCGTCGATGTCGAAAGCCAGTTCCACGGGGTCGATGCGGCCGCCGCCGGTTACAATTGTTTCCGGGGAGGGGTATGGGCGTTTGTGATCATCCACGGCCGGACCCGTTAAGCCGCGCGGCGGGTCTTCTTCTTCAGACGCGAGATCTGGCGCTTACAAATCGTTGCCCGATGGGCATCCTTGGCCTCCAGCGCCGCCGCACGATCCCTCTTGAGTTGATTGATCTTGGCTTTGATCTCGCGCACCGAAGCGCTGCTTTTCTTTTTCCGGGTGTCTTCGATCCCGCGGGCTTTTTTGATGTCCGCCAGCAATTCGGCTTTGTTCATACCGTGAGCGCCGGTGATTTCAGGGATATCCTTGGTGAGGTCACGCAATTCGGTCGCGGTCATCTTTTCAAGGGGTTTTTCCTTGGTTTCCTTATTCTTTTCACCCATCGGTACGCTCTCCCTTCTGCGGCATTCATGAAAACATAAGCGGTGGCCAGGCCCCCGCTCGGTCATTAGGCGCCACCCGGATGTCGTTCAGCGATGGCACAGGATATTCCGATAAAGCGAATTAGATAAAACACCACTCGCCGTCATGTCAACCCAATACTTGATTGGCCTGACTTTGGGACCTGCGGCGACGGCGCCGGACGCCCGCAAGACCGCGCTTATCGTCAGGCCCCCTTGTCGCTTTCGAGTTTTTTGAACAGAGGCCGGAACAGGTCGATCGGAATGGGAAAGATCGTGGTGGTGTTGTTCTCGGACGCCATTTCGTTGACCGTCTGCAGGTAGCGCAGCTGCAGGGCCACGGGGTTGCGGTCGATGATCTCCGCCGCTTCGGCCAGTTTGTCGGCCGCCTGGCGCTCGCCCTCGGCATTGATGATCTTGGCCCGACGTTCACGCTCGGCCTCGGCCTGTCGGGCCATGGCGCGCTGCATTTCCTGAGGCAGATCGATATGCTTCAGCTCCACCGTGGCCACCTTGATGCCCCAGGGATCGGTGTGGGTATCCAGGATCTCCTGGAGCTGGCTATTCAGCTTTTCACGCCCGGCGAGCAGATCGTCCAGCTCGGCCTGGCCGCAGACGCTGCGGAGGGTGGTCTGGGCCAGCTGGGACATGGCGTAGCTGTAGTTCTCCACCTCGATAATCGCCTTGGTGGGATCGATCACGCGGAAATAGACCACAGCGTTGACCTTGACCGAAACATTGTCGCGCGTGATCACGTCCTGGGGATCCACATCCATGGCCACCAGGCGCAAACTGACCTTGATCATCTTGTCGACCAGTGGAATCAGGATGATCAGCCCCGGTCCCTTGGCCTTGATCACCCGGCCCAGCCGGAAGATGACGCCGCGCTCGTATTCGTTGAGAATTTTGAGCGCCGCCGTCAGAAAAAAGATGGTCAGAACGATAATAAATATGGTCTGGTACATTGTCCCTCCGTTGCCTTGAAATTGAAAAGATCGGTCCCCGGTGTCAGGATTCGGCCGTCTCGGCCGGTTCCACCGTGAGGGTCAGCCCGGCCATCCCCGTAACCCGGACCTTGCGGCCGTCGTCGATCGGCACCCCGGCAGTGGCCTTCCACAGTTCACCGTGAACAAAAACTTTGCCCTCGGGATCGAGGGCCTGTTTGACCACGCCGATCTCCCCCACCAGTCCCCGCTGTCCGGTTCGGGTCGTGGCCACCTGGGCCCGGAAGGCCAGCCCGGCAATGCCGACAAAAAAGGCCGAGATAATACCCACCGTGGGGATCAGCACGCTCCAGGAGAGCCGCACCCAGGGGTCATCACCCTCGTAGAGCATGAGCGCACCCAGAAAAAGGGACACCACCCCGGCAATGCTCAGCATTCCATAGCTCGTTATCTTGATTTCCAGAATGAAAAAGATCAGCGCCAGGGAAATCAGCAGGATACCCACATAGTTCACGGGCAGCATCTGAAACGCAAAAATGGCGAGCACCAGACAGATACCGCCGACCACCCCCGGGAACACGGCCCCTGGATGGGAAAGCTCGAAATACAGCCCGGCCGCCCCCAGGAGAAACAGGATAAAGGCGATGTTGGGATCGCTGATGGCTTTCAGCACCTTGGTGCGCAGGCCTTCGCTCACGGTTCGGCGGGGGGCGTCCTTGAGGTTCAGGGTGCCCTTGTCGGTCACCTCGCGGCCTTCGATCCGGGCGATCAGGTCATCCAGGTCCTTCGCCACCAGGTCGATGATGTTCTGATCCAGGGCCTCGGTTTCGGTCACCGAAACGCTCTCACGGATGGCCTTTTCGACCCAGTCGGCGTTGCGCCCCTTACGGGTGGCCACGCTGCGGGCATGGGCCACCATGTCGTTGACCACCTTCACGGACATGGTCTTGTCGATTTCACGCCCCCCCGCCCCCACCGGGTGCGCGGCCCCGATATTGGTGCCGGGCGCCATGGCGGCAATGTCGGCCGCCATGGTAATCATCACACCGGCCGAGGCGGCCCGGGCACCGGAAGGGCTGACATAAACCACCACGGGAACCCGTGAGGCCAGAATGGCCATCACGATTTCACGCATTGCCGTGGCCAGACCGCCGGGGGTATCCAGTTCAATGATGATACAGGCGGCGTTGTCGGCCTCGGCTTCCTCAATGCTGTTCTTGATGAAATCGGCCACCCCGGGACTGATGGGGTCGGCCACCGCAATCACGCGAATTTCGCCCGGGGCCGCCGCCAGCGCGGGCACGACCAGCGCCGCGAGCAGAACCAGCAGTGGCAGCATTTTAGACGTCATCGTCGTAAACTTTCATGAGCATCTGCATGTCCTCCCAGACATCGCGCTTGCGGTCGGGATTGCGCAGCAGATAGGCCGGGTGGTAGGTGGGCAGCAGCCGGATGCCGGCGTAGTCGTGGAAACGCCCCCGCAGTTTGGAAATGGGCGCCCGACGGTTCAGCAGGGTCTGGGCGGCCACAGCGCCCAGGGCCACAATGAAGCGGGGGTTAATCGCCTTGAGCTGCCGTTCCAGAAAAGGGAGACAGGTTTTAATTTCTTCGGGCTCCGGATTACGGTTTCCGGGGGGACGGCACTTGACGATATTGGCGATATAGACCTTGTCGCGGGTCAGCTTGATGGCCTGGATGATACGGGTTAAAAGTTCGCCGGCGGCCCCCACAAAGGGCTCGCCCCGAATATCTTCGTCGCGCCCAGGCCCCTCGCCCACGAAAACAAGCCGGGCTTCGGGATGGCCGGCCCCGAACACGATATGCCGGCGCCGGTCGCAGAGTCGGCAACGTCGGCAGTCGCCCAATTCGGCCCGAATGGCGTCGAGCGTCCCTGAACCTCTGGTCAGAGGCTGGTTCCACGGGGCCATCTGCGCCACGGCCTGATCGCTGCAATCGTAGCCCGTCAGACCATCGTCGCGGTGCTGTTTCAGGGTATGCAGAATTTCATCCAGCACTTCGATAGGGCCATCCGTCATTTCTGCCAGCCTTTGATGGTCTCGTGGTAATTCACAATCCGGACGGATTCGTCAACCTTTGATAAACCGCAAATCCAGCCATTGCGGCCGGCACTCGCGCTGGGTCATAGCCGGCGGTAATGGATGCGGCCGTGTCTTACCTAATATTGTATTTTTATTTAAAATTTCAAGCCAGGGCACTAGGCGCCGGGCCGCAGCCGGACAATACGATCCAGCAATTCGTGGGCAACCGCATCTTTGGTCATGACCGGCAGGCCTTCCTCCCGGCCGTCGGGGAAAAAGAGTGTCACCTTGTTGGTGTCGGTCTCGAACCCGGAGTCGGTTTCTCCGATCCGGTTGCCGACAATCAGGTCCAGATTCTTGGCTTTCAGTTTCTGGCGGGCGTTGTCCTTCAGATGCTGGGTTTCGGCCGCAAAGCCCACCAGGATGTGCTGCGCTTTCTGCTGCCCGATGGCTTTCAGGATATCGGTCGTGCGTTCGAAGTCGACCGTCAGTCGATCAGCCGATTTCTTAATTTTCTGGGGCGCGATCCGGGTCGGGCGGTAATCCGCCACCGCTGCTGTTTTGATGACGATATCCGCTTCGGGTACGAGCGCTAACACGCATTCGGCCATTTCCGCGGCCGAATGGACCCGGTGCATCTCCACATGCAGGGGATCCGGCAGGCTCACCGGCCCGGCCACAAGGATAACCCGCGCCCCGCGCCGAACAGCAGCCCGCGCCAGGGCAAACCCCATCTTGCCCGAGGAGGGATTGCTGACAAAGCGCACCGGATCGATGGCTTCGCGAGTGGGACCGGCGGTCAAAAGAACGGTCCGTCCCTTGAGATCCTTGGGCGACAGCACCGCCGCCGCTTCTTCGAGGATGCTCGCGGGGGGAGGCAGGCGCCCCGGTCCCACCGTACCGCAGGCCAGGCTGCCGGCATCGGGTTCGATAATAAGGTGCCCGTAGCCCCGCAGGATATCCAGATTGCGCTGCACGGCCGGGTGCTCGAACATATGGGTGTTCATGGCCGGACAGACAACCACGGGCGCCGTCACCGCCAGCATGAAAGTGCTCAGGCCGTCATCGGCAATCCCGTTGGCCAGTTTGCCGATCGTATTGGCCGTGGCCGGGGCAATCACCGCCAGATCGGTTTCCCGGGCCCAATCGATGTGCCGGATGGACGCATCTCCCTCTTCAAAAACCGAAGTACAGACCGGCATCCCGGAAAGGGCCTGAAAAGTGCCGGGTCCCACGAACCATTTGGCGTTTTCCGTCATGATCACCCGCACCCGCGCGCCGGCCCCGGTCAAAAGCCGGAGCAACTCGACACTCTTGTAGGCCGCAATGCCGCCGGTAACGCCCAGGGCGATGGTTTTATCTTTAAGGGGTTCGTGCATGGTCCTATCGTTGCTCCCGTGGCTTCCGGACAAGATTTATATCAGGAAGCATAAAGCGCGCTGAACGGCAAAGCCGGTATGGCTGCACCTGTCCAGGGCCTCAGGAGTTCTTCATCAGTTTGCCGGTAACGCCGGGCGCAATCGGCGCCACGGCGATTTCCACATAGGTACTGAAGGTTTCCTCGTGGATGTTGATGATCGCCGTGCGATCCGGTTTCTGGAACACGAGGATCGAGCTGGTGTCTTTCGAGGGCGACTTGAAGGTGGCCA
>JAERRP010000137.1 GCA_016735415.1 Desulfobacterales bacterium
GCGGCATGCGCATATCCATCCAGATGAAATGAGGGTGCCATTCCTGAAATTTGGCAATTGCCTCTTCACCATCCTTCGCTTCCTGTATATTGAATCCAACCCGGGAAAGCAAATCCCGGAGGAGCAAGCGGTTTTCACGGTTATCGTCCACCACCAGAATGCGCCATTCAGGCTGGCCGGATGTGAGTCCGATGACTTCGGCGGCGGGGGTTTCGTCGGGTGCGACCGCATCCGCTTCCGCCAACTGAAAGGGGATGTTGACCTTGAACAGCGTTCCCCGGCCCAGTTCGCTTTCCACCCTGATTTCGCCGTCCATCATGTCCACCAATGATTTGGAGATGGCTAACCCCAGCCCCGTACCGTTTCCCCCGTCGGGGGTGGCGTCAAGTTGAACGAAGGACTCAAAAATCGCATCCAGTCTATCTTGCGGGATGCCCGGGCCACTGTCCGCCACCTTAAATTGAAGCATGACCAGGGCCGGATCGCCCGCCACCGGTTGCGAGCGGGCGCGCAGCCAAACATCCCCCGCCAGGGTATATTTGACGGCATTGTCCAGTAGGTTGATCAAAACCTGGCGTAGTTTCCCGGCATCTCCAACCAAATAGCGGGGAATTTCCGCATCCAGTGCAAGGCTGAAGCGCAGTCCTTTACCTTCGGCCCGAGATGTCATCACCTGATCCACATCCTGCAGCATTTGGGTCAGGTCAAACGTTTCTTTTTTCAGTTCAATGCGTCCCACTTCAATCCTGGCCAGGCTCAATACGTCGTCAACCATGCTCAGTAAATGCTCACCGCTGCGGTCGATGATATCCAGCATCTCTTGTTGCTGGGCGTTGAGGCTCTCATCGCGGGTCATAAGCCGGGTAAAGCCCAGGATAGCGTTTAGTGGCGTGCGCAGTTCGTGGCTCATATTGGCCAGGAAGCTGCTCTTGGCCTGGTTGGCAATTTCGGCCTCTTCCTTCGCTTCCTGCAATTCCAGGGTTCTTGTCGCCACCTGGGTCTCGAGTTGGCGATTTCGACGTTCAACCGATCTGACCCGATAACGAAAGCCGCCATAGAGTAGTCCAATGACCAGGAACACCATAGCTCCTCTGAACCAGGCCGTTTCCCACCACGGCGGGGTTATGGCGATCTTGATCGAGGCTCCTTCCTCGTTCCAGACCCCATCATTGTTGGAAGCGATGACTTTGAAGACATACTTCCCCGGGTCCAAGTTGGTGTAAGTAGCAAAGCGCCGCGTGCTGTCTACCTCGTTCCACTCATCCTCAAAACCTTCCATCCTGTACTTGTACTGGTTCTTCTCCGCTGCTCGATAATTCAGCGCAGCAAACTCAAAGGAAAAGACATTGTCCAGGTAGGAGAGGACCAACTCGTCGGTCTCGAGGATTGATTTCTGCAGGACCGAATCGTCGCCGATGGGTACCGGCTTGTTCGCCAATTGAAAGTCCGTAATCAAAACAGAGGGGGGAGCTAGATTGTCAGTAATCTTTTCTGGATAGAAGGCATTGAACCCATTAGGCCCGCCGAAAAACATTTCGCCGCTCGGACTTTGCGAATAAGCCGCGTAGAAATGAATGGAATCGCTTTGCAGCCCGTCACTGACGGTGTAAATCCTGATGCTTTCCGTGCGGAGATCGAACCTTACCAATCCCTTATGTGTATGAAGCCATAAGCGCCCCTGTTCATCTTCCAGGATTGCGATGATGGTATCACTGGGCAATCCGTCTTTCATAGAGTAATTTCTGCTTACCCGACCATTCCGGCGGTCAAATTTATCGAGACCTCCGCCGGTGCCGATCCACAAGTTGCCGGCCTGATCTTCATAAATTGTATCTACAGTATCGCTTGCCAGGCTGCGCGGATCGGTTACATCCTGCCTGTATCGTGTGAATGTACCAGTCTGGCGATCAAACTTGTTGAGCCCGGCAGTAAGAGTTCCGACCCACATTACTCCCATTTGGTCTTCAAAGATCTTTGTCGCCACATTATCGCTCAGCGAATTTGGATCGGCCTTGTCGTGCTGGTAGTGGGTAAAAAGCTCTGTATCACGATCGAATGCATTCAGTCCGCCACCATAGGTGCCGATCCACAGTATTCCTGTCCGGTCTTCACAGATGCTCACAACAGAATTATGGCTCAGGCTGTGGGGATCGTTCTCATCGAACATGTATCTGGTCGCGTCACCCGTATCTGGATCGTATTTGATCAATCCAGTCCCCTTGGTGCCGATCCAGATTAGCCCCTGACCGTCTCTATAGATTACCGTTATACTATCTTTGCTTAAATTAACCGGATCAGTGGGTTTATTGAGATAATGGGTGAATGATTCTGTCTGGCGATCTAACTTGTTAAGCCCGCCGCTGCTTGGACCAACCCATACATTCCCTTCCTGGTCTGCGTAAAGAGCCCACACACTATTATCACTCAGGCTATCCGGAGAGCCGGGGAGGGCACGGTAGTGGTAAAAGGGTTTTGTATTGCCATCAAGAAAGCTAACCCCGGCCCCGGTCGCTATCCAGAGCATTCCCTGTTGTCCTCCATAAATATGCCAGATCGTATTTGAGACTAAACTATACGGGTCATCGCTGTCATACCGATAATGGCTGAAGGTCTCTGAGTCGCGATCGAATCGATCCAATCCGCCCCCCCAGGTGCCGATCCACAGACCGCCTGATTGGTCTTCAACCACTGAGTTGATGATATTGTGGCTTAGCGATTGAGGGTCGTCATCATCATGCTGGTAACGGGTGAAACTGGTCCTTTCCGGATTTAATTTTCCGAGCCCACCTTCCGTTCCCAGCCAGAGTACACCCGAAGAATCTTCATAGATTGATCGTACCGCATCATTTCCAAGGCAGGAGGAATCAGCGGGGTCGTGCCGGTAGTGAATAAAGGCTTCCGTATCGGGGTTGAAGCGATTGAGTCCGCCTGCCGTGCCGACCCATAGCACACCGGCACTGTCCTGCAAGACCGCCCAGACAACATCATTGCTCAGGCTGTCCGGGTCATCAGGATCATGCTGATAACGTGTAAATTGACCACTTTCACGGTCGAGTTTGTTGAGCCCTACTGTCGTCCCCACCCAGATGGTCCCATCCCGGTCTTCGTAGACAATCCTGACAGTATCGTTGCTCAAGCTGTGAGGATCATCAGGGTTGTGCTGGTAACGGATGAAATGGTCCTTTTCCCAGTCATATTGGTTGAGGCCACCATTCCAGGTCCCAATCCACAGTACGCCATCCCGGTCTACAAGTAGAGCGCGGGCACCATTGTCGCTCAGGCTGTTGGGATCATCCGGGTCATAGTAGTACGCTTTTATACTGGCACCATCATAGCGGTTCAGGCCAGCTAATGTTCCAAACCACATAAAACCTCGATTATCCTGAACCACTGCCCTAAGTTGATCATTTGAGAGCCCATCTTCGGCAGTGAGCCGTCCAAATCTGAGGTAGCGGTTCTGTAATAGATCCGCAGGACGCCGGGATGCCGCCATGCCCGCAGCCGTATTCTGCACGCCGACAAAATCAACGGTTAACCCTGAGATAAAGATAGAAGCTGCCAGGAAAGCAATGGTCAGAAATCTATGCAGTGTGCTCATCATATTGGGTCCTCTGAGCGGTGACGAATAACAAGATCTTCATGACGTTGCAATTGATGCGGACGGTGAACATGGTTCCTGTCAATCGGGGGCCGGTCCAGCTTGGTACGAATCATTGAGAAAATGGTTTTCCGGCCTGCCATGACAGGATACCCCATTGGAAAAATCTTGATAAACAAGCCCGAAAACGATAAGAATATGTATTTATAGCCAACTTATTGATAATTTTCTAATACTTTTTTGTATATCAGTCAAGTTATGTATATCTGTAATATCCTGAAAAATGGAATCGTCTAACGTCTTGTGATTTATATAATATGTTGAAATTACGAAGCTTTTAACGACTCTGGCTTTATGCCGCCTACATGGAGTGTTGAAATCATGGATTCTCCAAAAGGAATCCTGAATGTCATTCGCCATATTGGGCCGGGGATAATTCTATCAGGATCGGTGATAGGCTCCGGAGAGCTTTTGGTCACCACCCGCATGGGAGCCCGGTTCGGAACCATCTTCCTTTGGGGTGTGATCCTTTGTTGTGTGATCAAGTACTTCGTACAAGTCGAATTAGGTCGTTACTGCATCAGCAACAACCTGACGAGCATACAGGCTTTTAACCGGTTTCCCATCGCAAAAATCCGTAAGACAAGCGTTCTAAACATATTCTTTTTCGCCGTTTTGGCAATGATCACCCCCGGCTTCGCGGGAACCTTTGGCTCGTGTGCCGGACTGCTTTACTCGCTTTTTCCAACGATCCCCGCAGGGTTATGGGGTATCATCCTATTCGCCAGCGTGACAGCTTTTCTCTGGAGAGGAACTTATACGGACATAGAAAAGATAGTTGTGGTCCTTGTTGGAAGCTTCAGTTTATCCATCTTGATCTGCTTTTTCTTATTGCAGGGGACAACCTATCATATAACAGGTTCGGAATTGCTCAGCGGGCTGACTTTTAAAGTCCCGGAGGGTGGAATGTTAGTGGCTATGGCGCTAATGGGCTCTGTGGGGGTGACTGCCGCGGAGTTGTTCTTTTATCCATACCTGATTAAGGAAAAAGGATATGGCGCACACGTGGGAACTCGACCTGCAACCAAAACTGAAACCTGGGCACTTCGTCAAAAAGGATGGGTGAAAGTTTTAAAGACCGACACGCTTATTTGTACGGTCATAGCCACCGTTACAACGGCAGCATACTATCTTGTTGCGGCATCCGTCTTCCACTATGGTCTTGGTAGAGTACCCACGGGTATAGGGGTTGTACAGGGTCTTGCCGCCATGTTCACTGAGAGCTATGGCAAGTGGTCCTATTGGCTATTCATGTTTGGGGCCTTTTGTGCGCTTTATTCCACCTTATGCGTCAGCGCCGCTGCCTTTGGTCGGTTATGGACGGATTTCTTCTATAGCCTGCAAATC
>JAERRP010000495.1 GCA_016735415.1 Desulfobacterales bacterium
CCGTCCCATGACCGTCAACATAGGTGATCTCAGCCATGATTTCCCCGCCCCAGGCGGGACACAACCCCACAATCCGTTCCTCGGCGATTCGAAGATCCACGCAATCAGCCATCAACCCGGCGTCGCAGATGCGAGCGGCCCTGGATGCCATTTCCCGGCCGAAATCGGTGAGCGCAATCAATACGAGCAGGGGCGCGTGCCGTTTCACCACACCCGGCAGTGGTTCTGCATAAACATCGCACATGGGGACCGAAAATTGGTGATTTTCAAGGACACATACCCGATCCGCGCCCCGGGCAAAGGACGCCTTGAAAGCACTTTTAAGAGAAACCGAACCCGGATCGTTATTCGATCGCACCCCATCATCAGGCGCACAAAGGAAAACCATCACCGCTTTTCCATTGATGAGCCGGGAAAGTGCCCGCGCTTTGGCCAACACATTCAGGCTGAACCTGAAGAGCCGCTCATGCCGCAAATCACCGAATACCCAGATTTCATTGGTCATATTTTTATTCATCATATATCAATCAAGCCCCGATGGCGCCGGAGTCCGAAAGCCGCTTCATCAGCTCGTCCGCCTGCTCCCGGGCATCTCCCTTGAGGAACTCGCATTTCTTTGTTTCTTTAACCCGCATCATGGAAAGCACCCGGGTGGGGGAACCCGCATCACCCACCCGTTCCGGCATAAGCCCCAGATCCGCCAGATTCCAGCGTTCGACCCGCTCTGATTCAAATGCCCGGCCAATCCCTGAAAGCCCCATGTCCCTCGGCTTAAAAGCCCCGGAATGGATCGTAAATGCAGTCGGGCCCGGCATTTCATATTCTTCCACAAAATGATCCGCAACCCGCTCCACCCTGAAGACGTCCTTCTGCCGTTTCATGCTGAAAACCATACTGATAAACGGGATGCCGAGCTGCACGGATGTCTGAGGCCCCACCTGACCGGTATCGCTGTCCGCCGTCCGAACGCCGAAAAGCACCAGGTCAAAGGGAACCAGCTTCCGAAGGCCCGCCCCGAGGGGGTTGATGTGGCCAGGGTGTCTGAGCCTGCGAGCGCCGGATCAGAGATAAGGATCTCCCGATCCACCCCCATGGCCCTGGCCTCGAAAAGGGCCGAAAGGCTCGCCTCGGGGCCCATTGAAATGGCCGTCACACGGCCGCCGTGAAGTTCTTTGAAGCGAAGGGCCGCCTCCAGGACCGGCCGATCGAAAGGATTGAGCTCTGAGGTGTCCTCGGTTCGAAGCACCTGTTCCTCGGGCGCCGTCAGGATCACCGATTTGATGCATACCACAATATCTAATCCCATTATTATTTCACCAGTTATTATTTCCCCAAGACCCCTCTGGCAATCACCATCCGGTGCACCTCGGAGGACCCCTCGTAGATTCTCGTTACCCGGGCATCACGATAGTAGCGTTCAACGGGGTAGCTCTTGGAGTACCCGTATCCGCCATGAATCTGTACCGCCAGATCCGTTACCTTACAGCAGGCCTCCGATGCAAAGAGTTTTGCCATGGCTGATTCCTGGGAAAATCTTTTTCCGGAATCTTTAAGGGCGGCGGCCCGATAGATCATGAGGCGGGATGCTTCCACGAGAGTGCCCATATCCGCAATCATCATCTGGATGGCCTGGTGTTTTGAAATGGGAACCCCGAACTGGCGGCGCTGCCGGGCATACAGGATCCCCTCTTCCAGGGCCGCCTGGGCAATGCCCAGGGCCTGGGCCGCGATGCCCATCCGGCCCGTATCCAGGGCGGTAAGACCGATTTTGAGTCCCGCGCCTTCACGGCCCAGCAGGTTCTGGATCGGCAGGCGACAGTCATAGAGCCGTATGGAACTGACCGGGTTTGCCCGCATGCCGCACAGGTCTTCCAGGTCCCCCACCACAAACCCCGGGGTTCCCCGTTCCGCCACCACCACGCTGATCTCATTACGATCCGCGGACGGGTTGGTTTTAAGGAACAAAAGACATATATCCGCACCCCCGCCGTTGGTCACAAATACTTTGTTGGCATTGACCACGTAAGCGTCTCCATCAGACACGGCCGTGGCCTCAATACCCGAGGCGTCCGATCCTGCGTTGGGTTCCGTCAGGCAGAAAGCACCGATTTTCTCGCCACGGGCCAGTGGCGGCGCCCATTTTTCTTTCTGCGCCTGTGATCCGAATGCCAGGAGGGGGTAAAGGGCCACACTGTTATGGACCGTTACACACAGCCCGAGGCTGCCGCTGGCCCTGCTGATCTCCTCCACGATAATGGCGTAGCTGATGGAATCCAGATCCGCACCACCCAATTCTCTCGGCGCCTGGATCCCGAAATATCCGAGCTTTCCCATTTTTTCCACCACTTCCCAGGGAAAACGGGCCTCTCGATCAATCTCACCGGCAATGGGCCTGATTTCCCGTTCACAGAAGGAGCGAACCGATCGCCGCACAATACGATGTTTTTCAGATAAAATACTAGCCATAAATTCTCTATTTCCAAAATCACAAAAAAACCGGTTGAGACCGTTACAAAATAAGGTGTTTTGCAAAAGTCTCCGGTAAAGGTCGGGAGTTAGAGTCGCTCGGGGAGAAAACATTTAAAAGGGCAGGAAGGGGATAAGAGATGCAAGCATTATTTCTTTGTATACACACCCTTGCGGACACTTTTGATTTT
>JAERRP010000031.1 GCA_016735415.1 Desulfobacterales bacterium
TATCGGTTGCCCGGGGGCGAAAGTGGCTTGCGTAGTGGACCCCAAGCGGGACGTTCAGGACTACATTGACCTGGCCCGCAAAAACGATATGCGAATCACCCACATCTTCGAAACGCACGTACATGCCGACCACGTGAGCGGGAATATGGAGCTCAAATCCAGGACAGGGGCCCGGATCCACTTTATGGAGGGGTCGCCCGTCGCCTTCGACCACGAGGTCGTTAAGGAGGGGGATGTATTCGATTTCGGTAATGCCCGGCTTGAGATTCTTAAAACCCCGGGACACACGCCCCACGCCATCTCGATTCTGGTCACCGATCGCTCCCGGAGCGAAGATCCCTGGCTGGTGCTGACCGGTGACTGCATGTTCGTCGGCGATGTCGGGCGGCCGGACCTTGCCGGCGAAGAGCTGATCGATGAGCAGGTGGACAATCTCTACCAGTCGCTCTACCGGAAACTGGGCCACCTGCCGGAGAGCCTCGAGGTGTTTCCGGCCCATGGGGAGGGCTCGCTCTGCGGCAAGGGGATGAGTGCTAAATCAAGCTCCACGATCGGTTTTGAAAAGCGCAATAATCCTGTGCTCAACATGGAGGAAAGCGCTTTCAAGAAAACCTTTAAGGCCGGCTTCCCTGAACGGCCGAAGAGCTTTACCCATATCATCGATACCAATAAGTCGGGGCCGCCCCTGCTGGAACGCTGCCCCATCAGCCTGGATCTCTCCCCGGCTCAGGTGAAAGCGCGTATCGATGCCGGCGCCACAGTGCTCGATGCCCGGGACACCGCGGCGTTTGGCGGTGTCCACATTCCCGACAGTATCAACATCGGTCTGGCCAAGCAGACCGCCAACTGGATCGGCATGGTGATCGAACCGGCCGCCGAACTGGTTCTGGTGGTCCAGGACGAAGCCGCCTACAATGTCATGACCACCCACCTCCACCGGATTGGCTACGATAATATTGCAGGTTATCTTTATGGGGGCATCGCCGCCTGGCAGGAGGCCGGCTACCCCATCCGGCACCTGTGGCAGCTCTCCCCCCAAATCCTCCAAGAGAAAATCGCCGCTAACCACCGTTGCATCATCGACGTCCGCACGCCGGCGGAATGGGAGGCGGGGCACGTCAAGGGGGCGATTCACGTTCCACTGACGGAACTCCTTGCGGGCAACCTGGATTTTCCGAAAGACGGGGAAATTATTGCCATGTGCGGAATAGGGTATCGGGGCAATATCGCCGCCAGTTTCCTGGAAGGGCTGGGATTTTCGCACGTTCACAGCCTGGCCGGCGGTATGAAGGCCTGGCTGAACGCAGGCTATGCGGTCGCTGATTGAAAATCGTCAACCCCTATAAGAGGTAGCGCCGGTGTTAAAAAGTGAAGCCGATAAACTGAAGCGTGTCATTGTCTGCACGCCGCAGGAAGAATATTTCAGAATTCGTCAAAGGCGCCGGAGGACCAAATTGCCTGATCATGCCGCTTGAAAGAGAATCCCCTCAGTGAGGTCCGATGTCATGATACGGCTATTAGGGCTTCCAAACCATTTTCAAAGGATAATTTCAGTACGTCGCTCAAGACCGGAGGAGGTGTTTTTTTATGAAAGCTAAAGAACTAGATAAAAAGTTTGATAATGGCGAGGACCTAACTAGTGCCCATCCACGGCTTTAAGACGTTACGCACGTGTCCGATTCAGAAATGAGGATTTTTTGTTCTGATCAAGGCCGCACAAGGGGTTGCGGTGAGGCGTACTGTTGTACGCCGCAGCCGGCAAACCCGCGGAGAACGCCGATCAGGGCAAAAAAGACCATTTCGGGACGGACACTAACTAAATATCTCGACGTATCAAAGGCACGTAAACCCGAGCAGGAACAAAAAAGGGTTAATGTCGATTTCCCCATCTGGATGATTAACTCACTCGACAAGGAAGCCAAGCGTCTGGGCGTGCCTCGCCAATCGATCATCAAGTTTTGGATTGCCGAACGTCTCGAGAATAGATCTATTTGATGTAAATTCGAACCTACCTTTCCCGAACTGTGGGCGCTATAAAATACCGGCGCTGATTATCCACTCCCAACCTTAAAAACCTTTCAGAGATTGAAATCTTCATGGTAAGCGCAGCGGTCTGTGTAAATCGTGGACTTCCAATACGTTGACCCGGTTTGAATTTCGTTTGACAGCCGCTTAGGCGATAAGATAGAAATAAAAATCGTTGAAATGTGCTGCTTGGACTGAGTTATGGAAAGATCATCCCATGACGATTTTCACCGCTATCGCCAGTATCTTATCCCTGTATTATACCAATAGAAAAAGTTCCTCGGGAAAAAAATCGAACGCTTCACCTTAAAAGGCGTCAAAACCTGATCTGGTGGAAATGATGGCATGAAACGACCATCTCGAATCGAATACTACCCAAAGGAGGTACTGTTATGAAAAGACTCACATTTATTTTGATAGTCGCGCTTTTGCTCCCTCTGGCAGCAAGTACGGCTCAGGCAAAAATGGAACTGACCTACTGGACCCATGAAGATCCCAATCGGACCGAAATCGAAAACCGGTATATCAGTGAATTTGAAAAAGCCAATCCCGGGGTTACGATTAAACGTGTGACCAACCCCTCCAAAAAAATGGCCGAACGGATTCTTACGGCCTTTGCGGCCAACCAGGGGCCGGATATGTTCAATCTGCAAATCGAAGACCAGTACGCCTACATCGTAAATCGCCGGCTGGCATCCGTCGACCACCAGGCGGCCGGGTATCCCAGCGCGAAGGCAATTTACAGCGCCTACATACCGAAAGTTCTCGCTCCGGTCACTTATGAAGGAGCGCTCTACGGACTGCCGCTGGAACTGACCAATTGGTGTGTCTATGTCAACGACCGCGTATTTAAGTCCGCCGGACTTGATCCGGCCAACGATTATCCGAAAACCTGGGAAGATATGGTTACGGTGTCGGAAAAAATTGCGATACGGGAAGGTGAAATCATCCAGCGCAGAGGATTTGATTTCAGGTATCCCTACTATCTGGTTTCCATGGTTTCCATGGTTGAACAGCATGGCGGTAAGCTCATCAGTGATGACGGTAAAAAGGCAATCATCAATGATCAGGCCTGGATCAAATTCTTAAAATTCATGCAGGCGTGGGGGCCGAACGGGAAAAATCTGGGGTCGCCCACATATACGAATGCCCGAAAGCTCTTCAATAAGGACAACAATGATATTGCTATGTGCCTTTCCGGCCTGTATCAGGCGGGGCGGATTAGAAAAGACAACCCGGAATTCTTCAACAGTGGAGAATGGCGGGTGGTTCCCTACCCACAATTTAAAAACGCGGTCAATGATGTGGCCGGCGCCTACTACGGACACTACCTGGCCGTCAATGTCCAGAAACCGAAAGAGAACCAGACGATGGCCTGGAAGTTCATAGGTTACATGCTCCGCCATTCTGAGGAATACCTCTCAAAGGTCGGTCTAATCCAACCCACGGTCAAGCTTATGGAGTCGGCAACGTTCAAGGCCATGCCTTACTCGAGCGTGTTCAAAAAAGATATGGAACGAGGCCATGTTGTCTATCACGATGAAAACAGCGCCATGATACAGCAACACGTCCGCGAGGCGGTGGAATCTGTGATGCTGTCCGGCGCATCACCGCCGGAAGCGTTAAAAAATCTAAGGCGAAAAGCACAGGAAACACTTGAGGAATAACGGTTAGATCGAAAAACTTAAACAGGGATGGACCACGGTTCATCCCTGTTTTCTTCGCCCTGAAATGATCGTTTATGAAGGCACTCAGATTTAAGCGCGGAATCGAGCGTCAAAAGAATCGATGGGGCTGGACTTTTATTTTTCCCTCGCTGGTTTTTTTTTCTTTTTTCAGTTTCTACCCGATTTTGAATGCGCTTTATACGAGCCTGTTCAAGAAGAAATTATTGTCCCTTAAACCACCGTTATTCATCGGTTTGGACAATTACATTTACCTTCTAAAATCCCCGGATTTTTGGAATTCTATCCGCGCTACGGTGGTGTTCACGATCGGAACTTTCATACCGATGGTGATATTCAGCCTCATTTTTGCGCAGTTTATCGTGTCTCGCAAGCGATTTCAGAAGTTTTTCCAGATGGCCTATTATTCACCGGCGGTGTTGTCATCTGTGGTGGTGGCGGCGATCTGGCTGCTTATATTTGATCCGCGCGGTCTAAGCAATCAACTGGTCAACTTCATTCTGGACACACCCGGCGTCGACCACAAGTGGCTCGCCAACGCTACCATGGTTCAAATCTCCACGATGCTCGTTTACTTCTGGAAATACGTCGGATACTTCACCATCATTTTCATTGTAGGGCTGTCGTCTATTCCAACAAGTATTTACGAAGCGGCCAAGATTGATGGGAGTAACGCCTGGACGGGTTTCTGGTACATCACTCTTCCATTGCTGAAACCGACAACCATCCTGGTCTCCATCATGTCCATGGTTCAATGTCTGAAAACCTTCAGCACCCAGTATCTTTTTACACAGGGAGGTGCACCTATCGAGCCTATCAACGTGATCACGCTGAACCTTTATCACACCGCGATTCGCGATCACCGTATCGGCCTGGCAAGTGCCATGAGTATTATCCTGTTTGGCATCATGCTCTTTTTTAGCTGGCTGCAATTCAAAGCTTCCAGATCGGACGAAGTCAGTTATTGAATTAAGGATGCGCCGTGCAAACATATCTGACCAGAAAAAAGAGAATCCGGCCTGCAGTTATGAACGCCTTCGTTTGGGCCTTTCTGATCATTGCCGTTATGTATATTCTGGCGCCCCTTGTATTCATGTTTACCGCTTCCGTGATGCCGGCCAATGATATCATGAAAATGCCTTATCGCTGGATTCCCAGGGGTATTTATTGGCAGAATTACTGGCAGGGCATCAGGGGCAATGACGGCAGTTTTATTTATCTTCGAAATATCCTCAATTCATTAATCGTGGCCGCAACCGTTACGGTCACAACCGTTTTTCTATCGGCCCTTACGGGGTATGGTCTGGCGAAATTTCATTTTAAGGGCAGATACGCCGTTTTCATGATGATACTGGCCACGATGATGATTCCATTTGAAGTCATCATGATTCCCCTTTATTTAATCATTACCAAGCTTGGCATGCAGGATTCATATACCGGTTTGATCACACCGTTCCTTGTGACGGCCTTCGGAATATTTTTAATGCGTCAGTATTATGTCACCTTTCCGGACGAAATTCTGGACGCCGCCCGAATCGACGGTGCCAGTGAACCGAAGATCTTCAGGGAAATCATCCTGCCCAACAGCGTGCCCGCACTGGCCACGCTTGCCGTCCTCACATTCAAAAGTCAGTGGGACAACCTTCTATGGCCTCTGTTAGTGGCCCAAAGTGAGGAGATGAAAACGATCCCCCTGTATATTGTTCGATTCACGGCTGAAAAGCATACCGACGAAGGCGCCATGATGGCTGTGGCCGCAATTGCAAGTATCCCCATTTTAATCCTGTTTTTCCGATTATCCCGTTATTTTATCGGCGGCGCCGTTGTGTTTTCGGCGGGGAAGGAATAAGTCCGATGACACTCTACATCTTCGATATGGGAGAGGTTGTCGCTTGTAATACCGATGTTTTCCCTCCGGTCTTCAACCATCTGAAAATTACAGCCGAACAGTTCTACGTGTTGGCCGGACCAAATCTGGAAAGGCTGATGAACGGCGAGATCAGCGTCGATGACTTCTGGATGCGTTTTTCGTTAAGATACGGGAAAAAGGTGAAAGAGGAACTCTTCGTCAAATATTTCAACCCAGGCCTCGATCAAAATGTTGTGGCCATCCTGAAGCAGTTAAAAAATACGGCGCGGGTGGTTTGCGGGACAAATACCTTTGACCCTCACTACGATTATCTTTCGCCGCGTGGCTACTATAACCTGTTCGATGCCGTTTATGCTTCCAATAAAATTGGAGTGTCCAAGCCCCATCCTGATTTCTACCAACGAATCCTCATTACCGAAGGGGTGAAACCCGAAGATTCCGTTTTTATAGATGACGCCGAGGTGAATGTGCGTTCGGCTGCAAAACTTGGCATATGGTCAATTCTGTTTAAAAATGCCACCAGTTTACGATCCGAAATCGATCGCCACCAGGGTGAAAAAGGCCTGGAATGACCTATTTGCCCTGGATTGGAAATGGGGGTCGGACCAAGCCAGCATATTGACATAACGTTGAAAAAGGGTAAAAGAATAGTCAAGAATGAAGACTTGACCCTGGGCAGTTTTTTAAACGAAGCAAGCTTCGGGGAATTTAACCCAATAACTCATGAAAATCTGTGAAATCTGCGTAATCTGTGGATTAAAATTGTAAACAGGGAACTATGCAGAGGCGATTTGAGTAACCGGCTGTGCCTTATTGTGATACCGGCCAGATTGTGTGGAGGCTCTTTTTGATGAAATTTATTCCCTCCCAGGTAATTTACTTTGTTCGAAGCAGGACAACGAAGAGAAACCTAAAACTCCTGTTCAGGTTTCTTTTAGCCTTAACGGCTATTGTCATAATATACAGTATTCTGTTTCATTTCATAATGGTTTTTGAAGATAGAGAATTTAGCTGGATTACAGGTTTCTATTGGACTCTCACTGTGATGTCCACGCTTGGCTTTGGTGATATCACTTTTGCAAGCGAT
>JAERRP010000120.1 GCA_016735415.1 Desulfobacterales bacterium
TGCCTCGATTGTCCGGGAGAGTACCTGGTCATCAGCACCTGGTACACCCAGGAGGACTGGAACCGGTGGTTACAAAGCGATGCCCGTCGCGAATTGCAGCAGCAGATCGATGATCTGCTGGGCGAGCCGACCCAGTACCGTATTTATGAACCGCTGGTGGGCGGCATCATCCCGGACTTCGTGGTGGGCGCGCAGGATAAATAGTTTCGCCTTATGGGCAAATCCGGCCTGCAATGCTGCATTCAGGGCGCGCACAAAAGCAATCGCCATTTTCAGAATAGCGGCGCAAGCCGGTACAAAGCGTGAAAACGCTGGAATATCCAGCATATCCATAGCTTTTGCAACACCGCCCGGTGGGATGCATCGGTGCGCAAAAGTGACGTTATTTTTGCGCGATCCCTTACGACCCTTGCCGTCGTAGCATCGGGCTGACCGTTTATCTTCGGGTGACATCACCAAGGGGGTGAGTTATGAAGCGCGTTGAAACCGCCCTTATCATTTGGTCATTACTGATTTTGTCGGCCATCAAACGCCAGACCGTGACTTATCACACGCTTTCCCGACTGCTGGGGGTCCCCAGATACGGCTTGGGTCGTCTGCTCGAACCGATTCAGTCCTATTGTATTCTGGAAAACCTGCCGCCGTTGACAAGTCTGGTCGTACGCACGCGAACCGGCATGCCGGGTGAAGGGTTCATTGCCGCCACGAATGTTCCCCAAGCCCAGGCTGAAACCTATGCGCACGACTGGCTCAATCAAGCCGTACCAACCCCTGAATATTTTCAGAAAGCAGTGGAAGCGCTGCCCAGTTGCGGACTTTCACTGGGTGAATTGATGCAGCAAATCAGGGAATAATCCAGAGTGGCAAGGTGCGGCTGATTTTATGGCAGCCTCGTTTACAGGCATGCAAAACTTTAAACCGGATAGATGAAAGTGGACAATCCGCAGGCGGTCCTGGAAAGCCTGCGGTCCGGTTGCGTTGCCTTCCGCAAGACCGATCCCCGTTATCCTGAGATGGATTGCCAGACAATTATTTTCGAATTCTGCCTACTTCATTGACACCCATGCTGTGTTCGGCAAAAATTTTCCTATGTTTGGGTTGGTTTTACCCCTTTGGCGCAGTGTCGTAATCGAGACGGCCGAACCATATTATTATAAATTATTCTACAGGTTAAGGTATATTAACAATTAATAAGGATGGGTTGAAATTATTCGGCATTGGAATTGCTTATTAATGCTGAAATGTTCTGCATCGCGTTTTCGCTGAGCGGCTTTCGCAACTGAATGATGGTCGGCAAAACCTGTTACTTAAGATAGAACGGGAAGAATGAATCAAAATGCTTAAGACGATGGCAAAACCCAAACGATGCCTATGGTGCAATTCCAATTTAGTAGCCAAAATTATCCACGAAATCAATGCGCTCACACCGACGGTCGAGCAGGACCTCAACGATCGCAAAGCGGTTCTAGGCGTAAGCCTGAGGGGCGTGACGGATCCAAGGTGGCAATGTATGGATTGTGGCGCACAGATTTATGACGGAGCAGACAAATGCCCGTGTGCTGCGGACATCATCAAGGCGAATGCGTGAACACCCGGAATTGATGCGCTATCAATGTGAAGTCATTTTTACGCGAGCCCCAAGGTTCGTAACAGTATTTTTGTACGCCGCCTATTTTGAAAGCAGGAAGGTTCGCAGGTTGGCATGCTTGTGTCGCAGACCGAATTTTTTACGGATGTTGCGGCGGTGCATTTCCACCGTGCGGGTGGAAATGTTCAGCAGTGATGCGATTTCCTTTGATTTGCGACTGTGCTTGACCAGGTTGGCCACTTCGACCTCCGCGGGCGTAAGCTCTAGATAAAGCGTGACGATTTGTTTTGAAAAGGGTGTGATGATTTCCTTTAGGTTGGCCTTCAGGATGGCGACGTAGGATCTCTGGCGCTCACTCAAGCCGCTGCTTTTAAGCCTTTCCAGCACCGGGTCGACCAGTTGCCGGATATTGTCGACGATGGTTTCCTCGATCTCGGTTTTATCTTGTTCGCGGATCTTGACCAGGGTCTGCAGGGCCGTATTGATTTCCTCCAGATGCTCGTTTTTCTGTTGCAACTCTTTTCCTCTTGCGCTCAGGGCGCGTTCCGAATTCTTTTGCTCGGTGATATCGGTGACCACGGCAAAGGTTCCGTAGAAACGATCACTCTCATCAAAAAGCGTTTGCGGCGATAAAATACTGAAATTGCGACGGCCCTTTTTACCGGTCCAGGACAATTCATAAGATTGCCCTTCTCCCCGGGACCGGCCTGCCAGAATATCTTCAACCGGTGATAGGGATTGCGGGTCGATGATATCCCAAACGTTGCGCCCCACCAGTTCATCGGCCCTGTATCCGCTCATTTCCTCCAGTTTGCGATTAATATAAATAATTTGACCCTGGGCATCCGTCATGGCCAGGCCTTCCGTCATGGTTTCCACCAGGGTTCGGAAGCGTTTTTCACTGTTCTTCAGCGCAACCTCCGCCCGTTTGCGTTCGTCGATGTTGTAGATGGTCACGGAAGCACCGCTGATGGTACCTTTTCGATAGACATAACGTATTTGACAAAGGGCCCAGATCTTCCCTCCGTCCTTGAGCTTCAGCTGAAATTCAACATTGGTGGGCACGGATTGGCCGGCAAGAATTTTCTCAAAACGCTGATAGAAATGCGCACGGCTGGCATCCGTCAACAAATCGGTGGGATTGAGCCGCATGAATTCCTCGCGGGAATAGCCACTATGGTCCAGTACGTAATTGTTGACCGAAGTAAAGCGACCTGTTTCAAAATCGATTTCATACATCCCCCCCGGGCCCGTCATGTACAAGGTGCGAAAGCGTGCCTCGCTGTGGCGCAAGCCGTGCAGCTCCTGTTCGAGATCCCGGTTGCGCAGCTCCAGTTGACGGAAGCGGGCATGGCGTTCTTTGTCGGTTGGCTTTATGGTCATTGGGGTACCCATAAAAAAGACGGCAAAATAATTGTTTCACCACAGCGATGCAGAGAGCACAAAGAGCTGTTTTCTGGATTTTCCGCTGAGAGGGTGGAAAAGTCAAACCGGTCCCGGCTACCCAACATAACAACATCCTGCCCGCTTACAAACGGTTGATTATGGTTTTAAGGGTCGCCGTCACGCTGGTGGCCGCAAACGCAGTGAGACTACATCGAAGACCGACAGGAAACAGGGTGCCCCCCCGGAACCAGAAAATGCCGAAAGCGTTTAACGCCGCGTTCCATTCTCGCAAACCCTTAGCCGCCTTTTAAGCTCAGCGCGCGTATGGTCTGGATGCGCTGCATGACGGGCGGATGCGAATAATTAAGGAAGACGTAGAAAGGATGGGGCGAGAGATTGGAGAGGTGGTTGACCGTCAGGGTCTTCAGGGCATTAATCAGGGCAGCCCCATCCCCCGTGGTACGGACAGCGAACCGGTCGGCGCTGAATTCATTGCGCCGGGAGACCAGCATGCTCAGGAGGCCTGAAAAAAAATCGATCGGCGCATACAACAGCCCGAAAAAGACCAGGCCCGCGTATACCGAACTGTGAGGCATTTTGAAGGCTTCGAAAAGAGCCGGATGGGTAATACAGAGCGATAGCAGAAAAAACATCAAACCTGTCTGCAGGATGCTGATGATCAATCCCCCGAGGATGTGGTGTTGTTTGTAGTGACCCATTTCATGCCCCAGAACGGCTACCAGTTCTTCGGTGCTGTGCTGACGGACAAGTGTGTCGAACAGCACGATGCGCTTATTGCGCCCGAAACCGGTAAAAAAAGCATTGCCCCTGGCCGAGCGCCGCGAACCGTCCATGATGAATACATTTCGCAGCGGGAACCGAATCGAAGCGGCATAGTCCATAATGGCCTGTTTCAGGGATTCTTCTTTAAGCGGTTCGAAACGGTTGAAGAGCGGCATCAGCCAAGTCGGGGCGATATACTGCATCACCAGCATGAACACAATGACCGCCAGCCAGGAATACCACCAGGCATTGGCCCCGCTGAATTCGAAAAAATACAGGACCCCGGCCAGAAGAGGCCCACCCAGCAATAGACCCAGGGCAGCCCCCTTGAGGCGATCGATCACAAAGGTGGTCAGGGTGGTCCGGTTGAAGCCGTAACGTTCTTCGATCACGAAAGTGGCATAGAATTGAAACGGCAGGGATACAATACTGTGCAGTAACACCAAACCACCGACATATAGGACACCGCTGGCGATCGTCCCCCATCCCAGACTGCGCACCTGCGTATCCACCCAGGGGAATCCCCCTCCAAACCAGAAAGCCAGGACCATCGTCAGATGGACGGCAGCGGTAACCCAACCGAAGCGCGTGTTATCACGCAGGTAGGCTTGCGACCGACGGTAGCGCTCCGGGTCGTAGCGGTCTTTGAATTCATCCGGAGGCTGGGTCTTGAGGTGGCCGAGATTGAGGACATCGGCCGCCAGGCTGAGTAGAAAATCCAGAATGAGGGCCAACAGGATAATCCAGGCAATGGCATTCATAGCGTTCGACCGTAACCTTTTAAGTGCCGCTGGGCAAGTGGCGGGTGTGCCAATCAAAAAGGGCGATCCGCAAGGACCGCCCCTTAAGACGAGGAGATTAAAGGAGGTTGTAAAAAAAACCACCTGAAATATGATAATCTATGTTCCGGCATTGTCAAGCCGGTGAATATTTTTCATTGCCGAAGATCAAACAATTTCAAGTGATGGCTGGCGACCCCCGTGTTCGGCCTATTCACCATTTACACCGTCACGGCGGAGGTCATCCAGAAAGTTGCCGATGACCTGGTGTACCTTGGCGGCCCCTTCGCCCAGCAGAATGCCGTGCCGGTCGAAATTGAACAGCATATATTTTTTACCCTCCGAACCGATCAGGTCGAAAACGCGGCGGGAGCCTTTCGGGTCGACCACAGGATCGCCCGCCGATTGC
>JAERRP010000345.1 GCA_016735415.1 Desulfobacterales bacterium
AATGAGCAGGTAACATGCTGTCGGTAAGGAAGCGCGAGAAAGGCTGTGAGCCTCACTGTTTGAAAGCGTGGCCTAAAAAAATAATGGAAACAGATTTAATCAAAATGAAGATTGTCAAAATCGGATATATTTCACTGCCAAGAAGCGTATCGAATCTCTACCGTAAATAATATCAATAGCTACATGTAGGGGGCGTACCAAATGGGTGTGGTAACCAACCAGGGACTAGTTGATCGCAGAAAAGCAGCCATCACGACAGCCGTCGGCAACGCTTCCCTTAAATTTATGGAATCGGGTCAGGGGGCCTTGCTCTACGATGTTGAAGGTCGCGAATATATCGATTTTGCAGGCGGAATTGGTGCCATGAATGTCGGCCATAGTCATCCGAAAGTCGTGGCCGCCATCAAGGAACAGGCCGAAAAATTCACCCATTGCTGTTTTATGGTAAATCCCTATGAAACGGCCGTCACCCTGGCTGAAAGGTTGTGCCGTCTGACCCCTGGTGATTTTCATAAAAAAGTGGTTTTTCTAAATAGCGGTTCAGAGGCGGTGGAAAATGCCGTGAAGGTCGCCCGCTATGCCACGAAGCGACAGGCAATTGTCGTTTTCGACAACGGTTACCATGGCCGCACCCTGCTGACCATGACGATGACCACAAAGGTCAGGCCTTTCAAGCTCGGGTTTGGACCTTTTGCCCCCGAGATTTACCGCGTCTCCTTTGGCGACCCGAAAGCACTTCATGATTTCTTCCGGACACACATCAACGCTGAAGCCGTTGCAGCGGTGGTGGCCGAACCGATTCAAGGCGAAGGCGGGTTTATCGCGCCGCCCCCGGACTACTTCCCGGAGTTGGCCAAGATCTGCCGCGAAAACGGTATATTGCTGATCATGGATGAAATCCAAAGCGGTATGGGACGAACCGGCAAAATGTTTGCTTCGGAAAACTGGGGCATCGAACCCGACATGATGGTGATCGGCAAGAGCCTGGCGGCAGGCATGCCGATTGCGGCGGTCGTCGGCAAGGCCGAGTTGATGGACAGCGTCCATGCCGGCGGACTTGGCGGCACCTACGGCGCTAACCCTGTGGCCTGCGCCGCTGCACTGGCTGTGCTCAATGTTTTCGAAACGGAGGGTTTGCTGGAAAAATCTGTGGCCTTGGGCCAAAAGCTCGAGGCGCAGTTCCAATCCTGGCAGGAAAAATTCACCATGGTTGGCGGATTGCGTGGCCTGGGGGCCATGCGGGGCTTCGAGTTCGTCAAGGGGCCGGACAAGACAGCGGCCACAGATGAGGCCATGAAACTGGCCGCCGATTGCAACGAGAATGGCCTGGTGCTCCTGGTAACGGGCATTTATGGAAATGTCGTTCGCTGCCTGGCGCCTTTGGTCATAACCGATAATCAACTCGCAAAGGGGTTCTCAATTCTGGAAGCCGGATTGAAAAAAATTCATGCTGAATCGCATTGATAGCTGAAAGGACAGGGGTCGCAAGGATCCCGTCTTCGAGCGCCCCTCCCGCACCACCGGCCATACGGGTCACGTATCCGGCGCTCCGGCCGGATAGACCGTTCGATTCCCAATTCGACCGGTTCTTGTGGCGAAGCCTGTAAATCCACGGGTTAAAAAACAGGAGGGCGCTTTTATCCGCCTGTCGGAGGGCCCTCTGACAGGCGGATAAAGGAACGGCCCGGGGGGTACCCGGGCCGTCTATTTTCTGACGATTCGAGATTCACTTCAGGTAGCGCTTGAGCGGTCGGTGTCGGATCAGATCGGCAGGAGCAACCTACCCGCGGAGAACACAGCATTCAACCATCGGTTCAGCAATCGCTTTCAGGTTCAGGAGCTCGTCATCGTCAAAATGATCGTTCCTCCGGGATCCGCAGTCTGGATCAAGGGTTTCCTTAGCATAAAATTTCTGAATTGCATAGACCCTGGCGCCCTTGATCAGGGCGGCAATCCGTGTCATCACCGGGGGCGAAATCAATGGCCGGACACATGTGGTCCGGAACTCGTAATCCACACCGGACGCCATAATCAAGTCGATGCTGGCGCGGATCCTGGCCGCAATCTTGATGTGGCCGGTCATGGTGGCATAGGTTTCCATGTCGGTTTTAATATCCATGGCGATGTAATCGACCAGGCGGCTGGCGATCAAATCCCTGAGGACCTCCGGGCGGCTGCCGTTGGTATCCAGCTTGAGTGGGTAGCCCATCGACCGAATGCTTTCGCAAAATCTCATTAATCCCGGCTGCAGGGTCGGCTCCCCGCCTGTGATGACCACGCCGTCAAGCATCCCCCGCCGGGCCTCGAGATAGTCCCGCAGCGTCTCCGCCGCCACAGCGCCGGCGGCGGCGCCCTTCGCCAGATCCGGATTGTGGCAGTAAGGGCAGCGAAAGTTGCAGCCGTTTAGAAAAACAACGGCACTGACACGGCCGGGAAAATCCACCAGGGATACTTTGTGAAGTCCCCCGATATCGATTGCAGCGCCTGGCATTGCCGTGTCACCCATGATTCAGGACGCCTGGCGGGTTTTGGTGCCCGAAACCGGCCCGGCGTCTGCCCGCATATGGATTTTAACGGGTGTTGCCGCAAGGTTGTCTTTGGATACCGCCGGCCACTGAAACGTTGTCCGGCGTTTAAACTCAGCCCGTTTGCCATCGTTCCACTGGCGTACGGGGCGCAAATAGCCCACAATGCGGGAATAGACCTCGGTTTTCTCCTGGCAGTGCGGGCATTCCGGCTGCTCGCCCTTCAAATAACCGTGGGAAGGACAAACGCTGAAGGTCGGGCTCAAAGTGAAGTAGGGCAGCTTGAAATTGCTTGCCACCTTGCGTACCAAGGACTTTACGGCCTTGACATCATCCACCAGTTCACCCAGGAAAAGGTGCTGGACGGTACCACCGGTATACCGGGTCTGGAGCTCGTCCTGCAGCATCAGGGTTGCAAACAGATCATCGCTGTAATTGACCGGGAGTTGGGTCGAATTGGTATAATAGGGTGCCGCCCCCTCCCGGTAATCCAATTCGTTGGCGCAGATGATGCCGGGATATTTTCGCTTGTCCAGCAGGCACAAACGATAGGATGTGCCTTCGGCGGGGGTCGCTTCGAGATTGAACATCTCGTCACTTTCCACCTGGATATCGGTAATCGTATCGCGAAGCCGATCCATCACACCAAGGGCAAATTCTCTCCCGACCGTACTGCCGATGTCATGGCCCATGAAGTTCAGGCAGGCTTCGTTCATTCCCAGGATACCGATGGTGGAAAAATGGTTTTTCCAGAAACAGCCACTGGCGGCTTTGACTGCCCGCAGATAGAATGTGGCGTAGGGATAGAGAATGCGGTTGGTAAAATACTCCAGCACCTTGCGTTTGATTATCAGGCTGTCACGCGCCAGAAGAGCCAGTTTTTCGAGCCGCTCGAAAAATTCAGCCTCGTCCCGGGCCAGATAACCGATCCTGGGCAGGTTGATGGTGACGACCCCGATCGATCCGGTAAGCGGGTTGGCGCCAAAAAGCCCACCACCCCGTTTCCGCAGTTCACGGTTGTCGAGGCGCAGGCGGCAGCACATGGAACGGGCGTCGTCGGGCGACATGTCCGAATTGACGAAATTGGAAAAATAGGGAATGCCGTACTTTCCCGTCATCCGCCAGATAGGCTCCAGTTCCGGATTGTCCCAGTCGAATGCCGCCGTGATATTATAGGTCGGAATCGGAAAAGTGAAGACACGCCCCGCCGCATCGCCTTCCATCATCACCTCGGCAAAGGCGCGGTTGATCATGTTCATCTCGGTTTGAAACTGGGCGTAGGTGAGATCCTGGGGCTCGCCCCCCACGATGACCGGCTGGTTCTGGAAGATCTCCGGGACGCCCAGGTCCATGGTGATATTCGTAAACGGCGTCTGGAATCCGACCCGGGTGGGGATGTTGATGTTGAAAATGAACTCCTGAAGCGCTTGTTTGACTTCCTTATAATCCAGCCGGTCATATCGTACGAACGGTGCCAGCAGGGTGTCGAAATTGGAAAGGGCCTGGGCACCGGCAGCCTCGCCCTGGAGGGTATAGAAAAAGTTGACGATCTGCCCCAGGGCCGATCGCAGATGCCGCGGCGGCGCACTTTCCACTTTGCCTTCGACCCCTTTGAAGCCCTGCAGCAGCAGATCCTGCAGGTCCCAGCCCATGCAGTAAACGGACAGCAGGTTCAGGTCGTGAATATGGAAATCCCCCCCCCGGTGGGCCTGGCGAATCTCGGGGGGATAGATTCGGTTCAACCAGTACTCGCTGGTGACGTCTGAAGCGATGTAGTTGTTGAGACCCTGGAGCGAGTAGCACATGTTACTGTTTTCTTTGATTTTCCAATCAAGTTTTTGAATGTAGTGCTCCACCAGGTCCACATTGGCCTGGGCGGCCATCTGGCGAATCTGGGCATGCTGTTCGCGGTAAATGATATAGGCTTTGGCGGTTCGGTAGTAGGGCGAATCCAGCAGGACCCGTTCGACAATATCCTGGATTTCCTCAACGCCCGGCTGGGCACCCAGCCTCAGGTCGTGCGCCAGGGTAAGAACCCGCAGGGTCAGTTTTTTGGCCTCCCGGCGGCTGAATTCACCCGTGGCCGCGCCGGCTTTGGCAATGGCCTGGGTAATTTTGGACGAATCAAAGGCCACAACACGGCCGTCTCTTTTCAAAATCATTTCAAACATATCAACTCTCCTGACGGGGCGCGTCCGATGCCACGATAAACCGACAATGGATCCGTACGGATCAAGTGATCTGAAAACACGCGTCCGGCATTCTGCAATCCGGACCGTGAAACGAAGCCATCTGTTCGCTTCGGATCAACCAGAGACACAAATCCATCGGCCGTAGCGCTTCAAATCGGGGGATGAGCACAAGTTGGGAAGTAATCAATCCAGCATATGGATAATTCAGCCACTACCCAATATATTGTGGTTTGTCAAACAATTTTTGACTATATATTGTAGGTATATTTTTCCGGGCCGACATGCTGCCCAACCGTTTCGGCCCGGATCGACCGATTGCTGTGGATCAACCGATCCTTCAGATGGCAGGTGGGGAGGGTGGGTTTTTAAGGCGTCACCCAGATGTAATCGGCATAATCCCACTCGACTTCGGATCCGGCGGCGGCCAGGTAGATCGTACGAAAAGTTGCCTGATTGCGGGCATAGGCCCGGTCGGGCACACCGAATTTGCGAATGATATGACCATTGCCGACCAGAACCACCATGGGCGCCTCACCCATCTTGCGGGCTATCGAATCGGCCATGGTGTCTTCCCAGGCACACTGGGCTTCATAAAAAAAGTCAGCCGATGCGATCCGGTGGTGGGGATTGGCATTGAATATTTCATCCACATAGGCGCGATGCGCAGCGTTCCCCGTGTTGATGTCCTCGGCCACCAGGCGCCGTTCATCGGGCAGCAGATTATCCAGCCCGCTCCTGCTGATCTTGGATGGAATCCAGCCCGGCACGTTCAGCCCCACCAGACGGATATCGTTGTCGCGAACCGTTTCGAAAACCGGCGCGTAGA
>JAERRP010000733.1 GCA_016735415.1 Desulfobacterales bacterium
GCGGGGTCAAGTTGTCCAGGGTGATGCCGGAGCGCATGATTCAGTCTTTCTTGGCCAGTTCTTTTTTCAGGCGCTTCAGATATCGGATGACGTCGTAGTTCGTGTCGTCGGCATAGATAAATCCGCCGTTCTGCAATTTCTCCAAGCCGGCTTTATCGCCGCTGAAGGAGACCAGGGCTCCGGTTACTGCCGCTTTAAGACTGGCTGGCAGATCTTTGCGGGCCGCAATGGGAGCGCCGGGAATCAAGTCGGATTGCCAGAGGATTCGGAAATCATCCTGGCTCACCTGCCCCTTCTCGATCATCCGGTCCAGGTCCAGGTTGTTGGTGGCCGCCACCTCAATCGACATGTTCTTTACTGCCAGAATAGACGCGCCGTGGGAGCCGGAAAATTTAACCTGCTTGAAATAGTCTTCCGGAGCCGTTTTGATTTCACGAGCGAAAAGAATGTTCGGTACCAGAAAGCCGGAGGTCGAGTTCGGATCCGTAAAGGCAAACAGCCGGCCCCGAGCGTCTTCCATACTCTTGATACCGGAGTCCGCACGGGCAATGATAATGCCGTAATAGCCGGGTTCCCCCTTTTTATTGCGCTCCATTACCAGAGCCTCGGCGTTGGCTTTTTCCGACGCTTCCGTGTAGCTTTTAGGACCGAAATAGGCGAAATCCAGGTGTTTGTGGGCCATGGCGGTAATAACGCCGGCGTAATCCGAAGCACTGACGGATTCTACTTCGATGCCCAGACATTTTTCAAGGTGCTGAACCAGCGGCTCGAAACGTTCTTTCGTCTCGGAGCCGCCTTCCGTTGGGATAAGCCCCAGGCGAATTTTATCCGGCCATTGATCCGGGTTGGCCCAGGCGATTGATGGAACGACCATCGCTGCCGTTAAAATTACGGCAAAAGTAATTTTTAAAATGGTTTTCATGATGATTTACTCCTTAAGGTAAAAATGATGGTTGATTAACTTCGGCCCTTCGCCGGGATTGCAATAGCTTCAGACTGAAACACGCACCCGGTCGCATCCAGCCTCTTCTTCATGCTTTGGTCCATAAATCTCTGAAATGACGTTCTCGTTGAGATCCTGGGCCTTTCCCTCGAATACGGTTGTCCCATCCTTCATGCCAATGATCCGTTTGCCGTATCGTCGGGCGAAATCAATGTGATGCAGATTGACCAGCACCGGAATTTTCTTACACTCCTGGATGTCCTGCAGAATACCCATCACGGTTTCGGCACTGCGTGGGTCGAGGCTGGCAATGGGCTCATCCGCCAGAAAAACCTCCGGTTCCTGCGCCAGGGCGCGGGCGATAGCTACACGCTGTTGTTGTCCGCCCGAAAGTGTATCCGCCCGCTGGAAGGCCAGTTCGCCGATTCCCACTTGCTTCAGGCAGTCAAAGGCGACTTCCCTTTCGGATTTAGGAAATTTTCTCAGAATTGAGTATCCGTAACGCAGCGGCGAGGCGGCATTGAAGCGCAGACGGCCCACCAGCACATTTTCCATTACCGACAGACGCCGTACGAGATGAAACTGCTGGAAAATCATTCCCATGCGGCGACGGACCTGCCTGAGCCCCCGCCCGTTCACGTTCGTGACATCTTCACCCAGCAATCTTAAGGTGCCCGAAGTGGGACGTATCAGACGATTGATGCAGCGCAGAAAAGTAGATTTTCCGGCACCGGAAGAGCCGATAATGGCGATAAAGTCACTACCGTCCACCGCCATGGAAACATCTCTCAACGCCCGGGTGCCGTTCGGATAGGTTTTACTGATGTTCTCGACCTCAATGACACACGCTGCATCGACAGTTTTAAATGACAATACTTTTCGCATGTTGATGTCCTTTTTCAGAATGCCATCCTGTTTTTGAACTCACGTTTATGGATGGTTTCATAGGGAAACTGCGGTGGCTTATAACGCGGGGCGTGTTAATAAAAAATGTTGTGCCGGTTAGAAAAAAATGAGGCCATAAAAAACACCGAAAGGCGCTTGACAGAGACTGGATCCATGATGATAGTTCACACTATGAATGATAAGTTTACAAAGCCAAACAAAGACATACCGAACTGCCAGGTCGTCCAGTTTCAGGAACTCATGGCCAGGCTGTTCCAATGCTGCCAGGAACGCATGCAGTATCAGAGCGAACGCTTCGCGCTGCCGGATGCCGAACTGCGCTGCCTGCAGCTCTTTGCCAACGAACGCTATCTGACGCCCAAGAGTATCGCCCACAAAATGGACGTGGTCAAAAGCCGGGTCACCCGAATCATCGACGGCATGGTGCGCCGCGAATTGATTCAGCGAATTAAAGATCCCGCCGATTCGCGCATTACCCTGCTCCGCCTGACCCCCAGGGGCCAGGTGAAACTGGATGAAATCAAATTGTTTATGGATTCCATCCACCTGGAGGTGCTTTCACAGATAGCCCCCGGGCAGCGCAAGGCCATACTGACCAACCTGGAGGTCCTCAAAGCCTCCATGGAGGCCGTTAACGAATTTATGGTGTA
>JAERRP010000490.1 GCA_016735415.1 Desulfobacterales bacterium
ATGCTGATCAGATGGTTCGCGGCACGGTGGTGCTCCCCAACGGGTTGGGCAAGGAAGTCAAAGTCCTGGTATTCGCCAAAGGCGAAAAGGAGAAAGAAGCCCAGGAGGCCGGTGCTGATTTCGTGGGTAATGACGATCTGATCGAAAAAATAAAAGGCGGTTGGTTCGGATTCGACAAAGCCGTTGCAACACCTGACATGATGGGCACTGTCGGTAAAATCGGCAGGCTCTTGGGTCCCCGGGGCCTGATGCCCAACGCCAAGACCGGTACGGTGACGTTCGAACTGGCCCGGGCCATCGAAGAACTCAAAGCCGGTAAAATTGATTTCCGGGTGGAAAAGGCGGGAATTGTCCATGCCCCCATGGGCAAGGTTTCTTTTGGAACAGAGAAGATCGTTCAGAACATCACGGCCTTTCTCGAAACCATCATGCGCCTCAAACCGACTTCCAGTAAAGGAACCTATCTCAAAGGGGTCGCCATTTCAACCACGATGGGTCCCGGATTCAAGGTCGATGTCGCCCAGGTCAAGGACCTGTTCAAATAGGCACGGCCTGTTGGCCCGACGCTGGCGCGGTGGTATGCGCCAGAAGAGGAGACGGCCGACTATCCACCGGTGCGGTTGACGCGACCGACATCGATCACCAATTTTGACTAAATCTTACAGCAATCCTGTCAAAGACCGTAGGTTCACGAATGACGTGTTTAATCGGCTCAGCCGGCCTACCGAGGCAGCATGTATGTCTTGCTTGTTACCTCCGGTTTATAGGGATGCGGGAAAGGAGGTGTTGATCACTCGTGAATTTAAATCAGAAGCAGAAAATCGTTGCGGCCTTGCGTGAAAAATTCGAGGCTGCCAAGGTTGTCATCGTCACGGATTACAAGGGCCTTGATGTCGCCCAGATGAACGATCTGCGTCGTAAGCTGCGAGAGGCTGAAGTTGAGTATCAGGTGGTAAAGAACACCATGCTCATAAGGGCTTCCAAGGAGACGGCGATCGAACAGCTTGTCGATACGTTCAAAGGGCCCAGTGCCATCGCACTGGCGTTTACAGACCCTGTCGCTCCGGCCAAAGTCCTGACGACATTCGCCAAAGACAATGACAAACTGGAAATCAAAGCCGGCGTGATGAACGGCAAACTGCTGGATTTGGCGGCCATTGGCGCCCTGTCCAAACTGCCGTCGCGCGAGGAACTTCTGGCTCAGGTTCTTTCCACCATGAATGCCGTGCCGATAAGTCTGGTTAGTGCACTGGCGGATGCGCCCCGGCGTCTGGTTAACGTGCTGAATGCCGTTAAAGACCAGAAAGAAGCCGCCTGAGCGACCACATCCCGTAAATGAAGCATATTTCTTTTCAATACCGAATTAGATAGAAACCTGGAGGTAAATTTTAAAATGGCTGATATCACCAAAGACGATGTTATAGAATTCATCGCCAATATGTCCGTTCTCGATCTTTCGGAACTGGTCAAAGAGTTGGAAGACAAATTCGGCGTTTCGGCGGCGGCACCGGTGGCCATGATGGCGGGTATGCCGGCTGCGGGGGCCGAGGGCGCCGCGGCGGAAGAAAAGACCGAGTTCGATGTTATCCTTCTGGCCTACGGGGATAAGAAGATTCAGGTCATCAAGGAAGTTCGGGCCATTACCGGACTGGGCCTGAAGGAAGCCAAAGAACTCGTGGAAAGCACTCCCAAGGCTGTCAAAGAAGGGGTGCCCAAGGACGAAGCCGAGAAAATCAAGGGTCAGCTTGAGGAAGTCGGCGCACAGGTGGAAATCAAGTAAACCTGAAGTCAGCGGACTGCATTCCGGGAGGGGCTTGCCCCTCCCGGGCGCCTTAAGTGCAAACCTCATTATTGTCTGGAGATGCCATGTCGGAAATGCCACTGGCCAAGCAGCGAATTAGAAAAAGTTTCGGAAAGATTCCTCAAATCGTTGAAATTCCCGACCTGATCGGAGTCCAGCGGGAATCCTACAGCCGATTCCTGCAAAAGGACATTCCCCCCGAACAACGGGAAGAAATCGGGCTGCAGTCCGTCTATAAATCCGTTTTCCCGATCAAGGATTTTACCGGAAGCGCTTCGCTCGAGTTTGTATCCTACCGGTTTGCCGAAGTGAAACACAGCGTTGAAGAATGCATCCATCGGGGTATGACCTACGAGATCACTTTGCGTATCACGGCGCGCCTCGTGGTTTACGATGTTGATTCTGAGACCGGTGTGTCCAACATCCGTGACATCAAGGAGCAGGAGATCTATTTCGGCACGATCCCTCTGATGACCGCCAAGGGAACTTTTATCATCAACGGGACCGAGCGGGTTGTTGTCAGCCAGCTCCACCGCTCTTCCGGGGTTTTCTTTGATCACGACAAGGGCAAGACCCACTCATCGGGTAAGATCATTTACAGTTCGCGAATTATTCCGGTGCGTGGATCGTGGATTGATCTTGAGATTGATCCTAAGGATATTGTGTACATTCGCATCGATCGCCGGCGCAAATTCCCGGTGACGATTCTTTTCAAGGCCTTTGGCTTTTCATCTGAAGATCTTCTGAGCTACTTCTATGATCAGGAACGGATTTTCATCAGGGGGAAACGCTATTGTAAATCCTTCAATCCCGACCTGCTCAAAGGACAGCGTGCCAGTCGCGACGTGAAGGATTCCGAGGCGGGTGAGGTGGTGGTTAAAAAAGGCCGGATTTTCACCAAACGTGCCATCAAACGTCTGACCGCAGCTAATACGCAGGAAATCCCGATCAGCGAAGAAGACGTCATCGGCAAGGTTCTGGCCAGGACGGTTTGCGATCCCAAGAGCGGGGAGGTGATCGCCGCCATCAATGAAGCCATCGACGAAGAAATCTTGACGAAATTGCATGAAGGCGGCGTCAAGACATTTGAAGTTCTGTTTTTTGATGGGATCACCAGCAGCGATGCCATCCGTAAAACGCTGCTTCTAGATAAGGTGGAAAGCAAGGAAGAATCCCTGATTGAAATTTATCGGCGTCTGCGTCCGGGAAACCCGGCCACGCCGGAGGTGGCTCAGGATTTCATCGATAATCTGTTCTTTAAATCGACCTATTACGACCTTTCCGGTGTCGGACGCATGAAAATCAACCAGCGTCTGGGGATCGACAGCGACATCAACTTGCGCATTCTGCGCAAGGAGGACATCCTGCTGACCGCCAAAACGTTGATCGAGCTGCGCGATACGCAAGGGGTTGTGGACGATATCGATCATCTGGGCAACCGACGGGTCCGGGCTGTGGGCGAACTTCTGGAAAATCAGTACCGTATCGGTCTGGTGCGGATGGAGCGCGCCATCAAAGAGCGCATGAGTCTGCAGGAAGTCGATGCCCTGATGCCCCACGATCTGGTCAATCCCAAACCGGTTTCGGCCGTGGTCAAGGAATTCTTCGGTACCAGCCAGCTTTCACAGTTCATGGATCAGACCAATCCGCTTTCCGAAACCACCCACAAACGCCGCCTGAGTGCTCTCGGGCCCGGCGGTCTGACACGTGAGCGGGCGGGTTTCGAGGTGCGTGATGTGCATCCTTCGCATTACGGTCGCATCTGCCCGATTGAAACACCGGAAGGTCCCAACATCGGCCTGATCGTCTCCCTCAGCACCTATGCCCGTGTCAACCAGTACGGGTTTATCGAAACCCCTTACAGTGTGGTCAAAGATGCTACCATTACGGACGGCGTGCGCTTCCTGAGCGCCTTCGAAGAAAAACATCATCCCATCGCCCAGGCCAATGCGCCGGTCGATAAGGAGAGGCGTTATGTCAACCCGTTGGTGACATCCCGGGTGGCCGGCGAATTCATGATGACGGGCAAAGACGATATCGAGCTGATGGATATTTCGCCCAATCAGTTGGTCAGCGTCTCGGCTTCTCTGATCCCATTTCTTGAAAATGACGATGCCAACCGGGCTCTGATGGGGTCGAATATGCAGCGCCAGGCCGTTCCACTTCTGATCAGCGAGGCGCCCCTGGTTGGCACGGGGATCGAAAGCGTGGTGGCACGTGATTCCGGCGTGGCGATTGTTGCGCGCCGCGACGGCGAAGTGGTCGAGGTGGAGGCCTCGCGCATTGTGATCCGGCACGATCTTGCGGAAGACGAAAATGAGGCCGAGCAGCCGGTCACAATCTACAATCTTTCCAAATTTGTGCGCAGTAACCAGAATACCTGCTTCAACCATCGCCCGATTGTCCGGAAAGGCGACCGGGTGGTCAAAGGCCAGATCGTCGCCGATGGCCCGGCCACGGACCGAGGCGAACTGGCGCTCGGCAAAAATGTGACCGTGGCTTTCATGCCCTGGGGCGGATACAATTTTGAAGACTCCATTCTGGTCAGTGAACGCCTGGTGCGCGACGGGGTTTACACTTCGGTACACATTGAAGAGTTCGAGGTGGTGGCCCGCGATACCAAACTCGGTAAGGAAGACATCACCCGCGATATCCCCAATGTGGGCGACGAGGCTCTCAAAGATCTGGACGACAGTGGTATTATCCGCCTGGGGGCGGAAGTCGAACCCGGTGACATCCTGGTGGGGAAAATCACCCCCAAGGGCGAAACCCAGCTTTCCCCCGAAGAGAAATTGTTGCTTGCGATTTTTGGTGAAAAGGCCGGCGATGTCAAAGACACCTCTCTGCGGGTGCCGCCCGGTGTTCAGGGGATCGTTATCGATGCCAAAGTTTTTTCGCGGCGCGGTACCGGCAAGGACGACCGCACCCGGCAGATCGAGGACGATGAAATCTGTCGACGCGAGAAGGACCGCGACGACGAAATTGCAATAATCGAAGGGGCCGCGCGTGACCGCCTGGCCAAACTGCTGGTGGGGCAGAAAAGTTTTTCCGCCATTAAAAAAGGCAAGAATACCCTGATCGCCAAAGATGTCGTGATCACCGAGGAAGCCTTGCAGGCCGTACCGCTGTCCCAACTCGAGAATGTGGTTCTCGATGACCCGCAACAAACTGAAGATATCCACGAAATCCTGGAGAAAGCACGCCACCAGACGGAACAAGTCCGGGAGCGCTTTGAGAAACATGTCAGTCGCTTTGAAAAAGGCGACGACCTGCCGCCCGGCGTCGTCAAAATGGTCAAGGTCTATGTGGCCATGAAACGTAAGCTTTCGGTCGGCGATAAAATGGCCGGACGGCACGGCAACAAAGGCGTGGTATCCCGAATTCTGCCCGTTGAAGATCTACCCTATTTTGAAAACGGCAAGACCGTGGACATGGTCCTGAACCCTCTGGGGGTACCTTCCCGTATGAATGTCGGGCAGATCCTGGAAATCCACCTCGGTCTGGCGGCCAAGGGTCTGGGGGACCAGATTCAGGAGCTGATGGAAGAAAACAAGATCCAGGTCCTGCGTGACAAGCTCAAACGGATCTTTACCAAAAGCCGGGCCGTTGAGGAAATCGATAAAATGTCGGAAGACGAGGTGAAAACCTTTGCGGCCAGTTACCGTGAAGGGGTTCATATGGCCACGCCGGTTTTCGATGGGGCCAAGGAAAATGAGATCAAAGATCTGCTGGAAGAGGCCGGCCACGACCGCCTGGCCCAGGCCACGCTTTTCGACGGCCGCACCGGCAGACCATTCGACGAAAAGATTACCGTTGGCACGATGTACATGCTGAAACTCCACCATCTGGTCGACGATAAAATCCATGCCCGTTCGATCGGGCCCTACTCGCTGGTTACCCAGCAACCCTTGGGCGGCAAGGCCCAATTCGGCGGTCAGCGTCTGGGTGAAATGGAAGTATGGGCCATGGAAGCTTATGGCGCCGCTTTCGCCCTGCAGGAGTTTTTGACGGTGAAGTCCGACGACATGGCCGGCCGTACACGGATGTACGAAAAGATCGTCAAGGGGCAGAATGTGTTGGAGCCTGGTCTGCCCGAATCTTTCCGGGTGATGACCAAGGAACTCCAGGCGCTGGGTTTGGATATTCAGCTTCTGGAAGGCGAATAAGATAAGGAGAGCGCTTTGGAAACGTTATACGATTTCTTTGCAAAGCCCATCGATCCCAGGAAATATGATGGCATTCGTCTGTCCCTGGCCTCGTCGGAACAAATCCGCAAATGGTCTTTCGGTGAAATAAAAAAGCCGGAAACCATCAATTACCGAACCTTCAAGCCTGAACGTGACGGGCTTTTCTGCGCCAAGATTTTTGGCCCGACCAAAGATTATGAATGCAATTGCGGCAAATACAAACGCATGAAACACCGCGGGGTTATCTGCGAAAAGTGCGGGGTCGAAGTTATTCAGTCCAAGGTGCGACGTGAACGCATGGCGCATATTGCCTTGGCCACGCCCGTATCGCATATCTGGTTTCTTAAAAGTCTGCCCAGCAAGATCGGCAACCTTCTCGATCTGACCCTCAAGAACATGGAGAAGGTGCTGTACTTTGACTGCTATATCGTTATCGATCCCAAGGATACGCCGCTCACCAAGGGGCAACTGCTCACCGACGAGAAGTATATGGAGGCCCTGGAGGCCTACGGCAATAAGTTTGAAGCCGGCATCGGTGCCGAAGCCGTCAAGGTTCTTCTGGAAGGACTTGACTTGGATGTCCTATACCATGAGTTGCGCAGGGACGTCCGGGAAACGGGCTCGGTGGCCAAGCGTCAGAAACTGGCCAAACGGCTCAAAATTGTCGATGCCTTCCGTAGATCCGGTGTGGACCCGTCCTGGATGATCATGAGCGTGATTCCGGTTCTGCCGCCGGATCTACGACCTTTGGTGCCGCTGGAAGGCGGACGTTTTGCCACTTCCGACCTGAACGATTTGTATCGGCGTGTCATCAACCGCAACAACCGGCTCAAACGGCTGATTGATCTCAAGGCGCCGGACATTATCGTGCGCAACGAGAAACGCATGCTGCAAGAAGCCGTGGACGTGCTCTTTGACAACGGCCGCCACGGACGGGTCATCACGGGGACCAACAAGCGGCCCCTCAAGTCATTGAGCGACACGCTCAAGGGAAAGCAGGGCCGCTTCCGGCAGAACCTTCTGGGCAAGCGTGTGGATTATTCCGGTCGGACGGTTATCACAGTGGGGCCGGATCTGCGTCTGCACCAGTGCGGCCTGCCCAAGAAGATGGCTCTGGAACTGTTCAAGCCGTTTATTTACTATCGCCTGGAACAGAAGGGGCTGGTCTCCACGGTTAAAAGCGCCAAAAAGATGGTCGAACGTGAGATTCCCGAAGTCTGGGATACCCTGGATGAAGTGGTCAAGGAGTATCCCGTGATGCTTAACCGGGCCCCGACACTGCACCGTCTGGGGATTCAAGCCTTTGAACCGATATTGATCGAAGGCAAGGCGATTCAACTGCATCCTCTGGTTTGTACGGCCTTCAATGCCGACTTCGACGGTGACCAGATGGCGGTCCATGTGCCCCTCTCCGTGGAAGCCCAGATTGAAGCCCGGATCTTGATGCTCTCCAGTAACAACATCCTTTCGCCGGCCAATGGCAGCCCGATTATCGTGCCCAGTCAGGATATTGTTCTGGGGATCTACTATATGACCCGCGACGTTGAAGGGCTCGGGAGAGAAGACCGGATTTTCAGCAATCCCGAAGAGGTGCGTCAGGCCTACGATGCCGGCGCCGTGAAACTGCACACCCGGATCAAGTTGCGGGTCGCTGACCAACGCTTCGATACGACCGTCGGTCGGGTCTTGCTCTGGGAAATTATGCCTAACGATGTGATCATGGACTTCCGGCATATCGCCGTGGACAGTGAAGCCGATGCCGAAAAAATCGAGAAGGAACTGGCGGGCGGTGCCGATTTCAGTGAATTATCCGATCGATATACCGAAACCATCGACGGACTGGATAAAGGCCATACCGGCCTGCTCAAGCAAAGCGAACTGCAGGGCGTCTTCAGTCTGACCGACACGGAGGCATATGCCGTTTTTAACCTGCCGCCAGGCGCCACTTCCGGACGCTTGACCGTCGCGGGGCGTTTCTATTTCTTCCATGCGCTGAGGCGGGATGTGGGTGTTCCCATTGCCGCCGTCAATCGCGTCATGGATAAGAAAGCACTGCGGGAACTGGTGGACCTTGTTTATCGGCGCCTGGGTCCCAAGGCGACGGTTATCCTTTCCGACCGACTCAAGGATATCGGGTACCGCTACTCGACGGAAGGCGGGCTTTCCATATCAATCGACGCCATGATTATTCCGGAGAAAAAATGGGATATCCTCAATCAGGCCGAAGTCAATGTCACTGAAATCAGCCGTCAGTATACCGAGGGGCTCATTACCCAGGGCGAGAAATACAACAAGGTGGTCGATATCTGGGCCAAGGCCACCGACGATGTGGCCAACGAAATGATGGAAGCCATGAAAAAGGCACCTTCCGCAGACGAGCATGACGCGGCCGGCTTCAACCCTATTTTCATGATGGCTGATTCAGGCGCCCGCGGCAGCAAAGACCAGATGCGGCAGTTGGCCGGGATGCGCGGTCTGATGGCCAAACCTTCGGGGGAAATTATTGAAACCCCGATTCAGGCTAACTTTCGCGAAGGCCTTTCGGTTCTGCAGTACTTCATTTCCACCCACGGGGCCCGCAAAGGTTTGGCGGATACGGCCCTGAAAACCGCCAACTCCGGTTACCTGACCCGGCGGCTGGCCGACGTGGCTCAGGACTGCGTGATCTCGGAAGAAGATTGCGGTACTGTGGTCGGCATCGAGGTGGAGCCGTTGATGGAGGGCGGGGAGGTTATCCAGCGACTGGGTGAACGTATTCTGGGCCGTTATGCCGTCGATGACATTGTCGATCCGTTTACCGATGAAGTCCTGGTCAAATCCGGCCTGGAAATCGATGAGGCGGCTGTGGTCCGGATCGATGATTCCGGCGTCACCAAGGCCCAGATCCGATCCGTGCTCACCTGCCGCACCCAGCACGGCGTCTGCGCGACCTGTTACGGCCGTGATCTGGCGCACGGGCATCTGGTCGAGAAGGGGCAGGCCGTCGGTATTCTGGCCGCTCAATCCATCGGTGAGCCCGGAACTCAGTTGACCATGCGGACTTTCCACATCGGCGGTACCGCCAGTCGTCGTGTCGAACAAGCCGACATTCGCGCCCGGATGGACGGCCAGGTCAAGTTTCTGGACCTGACCGTGGTGACTAATTCCGAAGGCAACCTGGTGGTCATGAATCGCCGGGGAGGCGAATTTGTGATCATTGATCAGGACGGACGTGAGCGCGAGCGCTTCCCTGTCATTTTCGGGGCCCATTTACTGATCAAGGACGGCGCTGCGGTCAAAGCCGACCAGTTGCTGGCCCAGTGGGACCCCTTCACCACCCCCATCATTACAGAAGTCAGCGGCGCCGTGAAATTCGGTGATATCCTGCCCGGCAGCACCGTTCAGGAAAAGGTGGACCCGGTGACCGGCAAATCGAGTCATACCATCATCGAATCAAAACTGCTTGATGCACGGCCGCGAATTTCGATCAAGGACGATACGGGCAAGACCACCAAACTGTCCAGCCATTCAGGTCTGGCACGTTATATCCTGCCGACCGAAGCCATTTTGATGGTGGAGGAAGGTGATACCGTGAATGCCGGCGACATCGTTGCCAAATTGCCGCGAGCCACCACCAAGACCAAGGATATCACCGGTGGTCTGCCGCGTGTGGCGGAACTGTTCGAGGTGCGTAAACCTAAAGATATTGCCATTCTGAGCCAGATCGACGGCTATGTCAGCATTGCCAAAGGAACCAAAAAGGGTAAGCAGAAGATCACGGTTACCCCGGTGGACGTCGGAGAGAAGAAAGAGTATCTGATTCCGCGCGGCAAGCATATCAATGTCTATGAGGGTGATTATGTGCGTGCCGGCGAGCCATTGATCGGCGGGGCGGCGATTCCCCAGGACATATTGAACATCAAGGGCGAGGTCGCGCTGGCGCGCTACCTGGTCGATGAAGTCCAGGAAGTGTACCGTCTCCAGGGGGTTCGTATAAACGACAAACATATTGAAGTGATCGTGCGGCAGATGATGCGCCGGGTAAAGGTGCAGAATGTCGGCGACACCGATTTTATTACGGAAGAGCAGGTCGACCGGGTTGTTTTTGAAAAGGCCAACCGGGCTGTTATTGAAAATGGCGGCCAGCCGGCTTTGGCCGAGCCGCTCATTCTTGGTATTACCAAGGCATCCCTGAGCACCGACAGTTTTATCTCGGCGGCTTCCTTTCAGGAAACGACAAAAGTATTGACAGATGCCGCTATCGGGGGTACAAGGGACAGCTTGCGAGGCCTCAAAGAGAATGTGATCATGGGCCGGCTGATTCCGGCTGGCACCGGATTTCCGATAAACGGCGATATTCACATGGATCAGAATTAGCACCAACCGCCTGCCGCAACCGGCAGGCGGCATTGCAATCGGTACTCCGCATGTTAACTGGAACGACCCGCCCTGGCGGCCAATCGTTCTAAGAGCATAGGTTATTCATCAGCGACGAACTCGACAATCTGCGCTAATCGTTGCCTGGCTGGCAGTGACGCATGCCATGCGGCCGACCTGTGCCAAGCGAAAACGGCTTGACAACGCTAAAATGGCCTTGTATAAATATCGCTTTTGACG
>JAERRP010000851.1 GCA_016735415.1 Desulfobacterales bacterium
GGCCTTCCGCTTTTACGCGCGGCCGGCGTTTCGGTCGCTGATCCGCCCTCTCACCGTGAGCATCGGCCAAGCCTCTCCCAGGATGGTTTCACCCCCGTGTCGAAATTCGGCCGATCCAACCGCTAAACCCATGAAAACCGTACGATTGGCGGCTTGACAAGCGAATATCTCGTATTATTTTTTTAGGCAATATTACACCCCGGTATACTCAAACCGCTTCCTTCGGGAAGCGGTGATTGTTTTAAGACGGGAACACGGACAGCCTGCCTGTGTAAAAAAGGCGGCGCCAGCAGGGCGCTGCTCAAATCAGGAGCGAGGAGGCGGAGCAACCGCATGACCAAAGAGCACAAGATCGAGATTCAATCGGAACCGGAGACCCCTGCGGCGGAAGCAGCCGCCGCCGAGTCCGAAACAATGCCGCCAACCGCAGTCGGCCATGCGCCTCAAGATGATGTCTCGAAGCCATCCGCCGAAGCGCCATCGGCGTCGGATGGCACCGAAGAATCTGCTACCCTTCAAACACAGCTTGAAAAAGCCCGGGCTGAAGCGCAGGATCATTACGAGCGCTTTTTACGGACGGCGGCCGAGTTGGATAACTTCCGCAAGCGCAAAGAACGCGAAGTGAGCGATCTGCGCAAATACGCCAATCAGAACCTGCTCAAAGACCTTCTGAGCGTCGTCGACAATCTGGAACGCGCCATCGACGCCACATCGGATGCGAGCAACGCCGAAGGCCTGCTGGAAGGGGTGGACATGACCCTGAAAGAGTTGCTTAAAATTTTTGAAAAATCCAAGGTCAAGCCGATTGCAGCCATCGATCAACCCTTTGACCCCAGCCTGCACGAAGCCGTCATGCAGGAAGAATGCGCCGATGTTCCTGAAAACACAGTCATTCGGGAACTTCAGAAAGGCTATCAGTTGCATGACCGTCTTCTGAGACCGGCCATGGTGGTCGTTTCCCGATGACGTTCGTAATTTCGACCCCACCATACGAAACTAATTTTACCGATAATTCGGAAAGAACAGATTTGATCTCGCAAGGAGGATTAACACAATGGGCAAAATAATCGGAATCGATCTCGGCACCACCAATTCCTGTGTGGCCATCATGGAGGGCGGCGATGCCACCGTCATCACCAACACCGAAGGCGGCCGCACCACCCCTTCGATCGTTGCCGTGAACGACAGCGGCGAACGCCTCGTGGGCCAGATCGCCAAACGCCAGGCCGTCACCAACCCGGAAAACACGGTCTTTGCCGTCAAGCGCCTGATCGGCCGCAAATTTGATTCCAAGGAAGTCCAGGACGATATCAAAATTCTGCCGTACAAGATGGAAAAAGCGACCAACGGGGATGTGCGCATTCTGCTCAAAGACAAACGTTACAGCCCGGCGGAGGTTTCTTCCTTCATTCTGGCCAATATCAAGAAAACGGCGGAAGAATATCTGGGCGAAACGGTCACTGATGCTGTCATTACGGTACCTGCTTATTTTAACGACAGCCAGCGCCAGGCCACCAAGGATGCCGGCAAGATCGCCGGGCTGAACGTGCAGCGGATCATCAATGAACCCACAGCCGCTTCACTGGCCTACGGACTGGACAGGAAAGCCGAAGAGAAAATAGCGGTGTTCGATCTGGGCGGCGGCACCTTCGATATCTCGGTTCTCGAAATCGGTGAGGGCGTCTTCGAGGTCAAGGCCACTAACGGAGATACGCACCTGGGCGGCGAAGATTTCGATCTGCGCCTGATCGACTATCTGGCGGACGAATTCAAGAAGGACCAGGGCATCAATGTCCGTACGGACAAAATGGCCCTCCAGCGTCTCAAGGAAGCGGCCGAAAAGGCCAAGATGGAATTGTCCTCGTCCATGGAAACCGAGGTTAATCTGCCCTTCATTACCGCCGATGCCAGCGGCCCCAAGCACATGAACATCAAAATCACCCGGGCCAAACTGGAAGCCCTCGTGGCCGATCTGCTGGACAACCTCGAAGGACCCTGCCGACAGGCCATGAAAGATGCAGGCCTGTCCTCCGGTGACATCGACGAGGTCATTCTGGTGGGCGGTATGACCCGCATGCCGGCTGTGCAGGCACGCGTCAAAAAGATTTTCGAGAAGGAGCCCCACAAGGGGGTCAATCCGGACGAGGTGGTGGCCCTCGGGGCCGCCATCCAGGGCGGCGTCCTCCAGGGCGATGTCAAAGACGTATTGCTGCTGGATGTCACCCCGCTGTCGCTGGGCATCGAAACCCTGGGCGGCATCCTGACGCGTCTGATCGAAAAGAACACCACCATCCCCACGCGCAAAAGCCAGATTTTTTCCACGGCGGCCGACAACCAGCCGGCGGTTTCAATCCACGTTCTGCAGGGCGAGCGTGAAATGGCAGCCTACAATAAAACCCTGGGGCGCTTCGAACTGGTCGGCATCCCGCCGGCCCCCCGGGGGATCCCCCAGATAGAGGTGACCTTTGATATCGACGCCAACGGTATCTTCAGTGTTTCAGC
>JAERRP010000702.1 GCA_016735415.1 Desulfobacterales bacterium
ATTTCAGCGGTGACCTCATTAGACGTAGTGGCAACCATCTATGCTTCAACTCTTGAGATTTGTGCCACTGAAGAAGTGATCTTCACTGCGGAAAAAATTCCTGGTCTTCTGCGGAAAAATCGAAGTTCATACGGTCCTTCCCTGCCTTGGGTCTTTATAATTTGAAACCATTTACATGAGGCGCGCAATGATCAGCTTCTGAATCTCGGAGGTCCCGCCGCCGATGGGTGCCAGGCGCGTATCCCGGAATATGCGCTCCACGTCGAATTCGTGCGTGTAGCCGTACCCCCCGTGCAGGGTCACGGCATCGTTGGTGACGGGCAGACTCCAGTCGCCGATAAACAGTTTGGCCACGGCGGCTTCCAGATGATTGAGCGGCCGCCCCTGGTCTTTGCACCAGGCAATCCGATAGACCAGCGCCCGGGCGGCTTCGCCGAATATTCGGATATCAGCCAGCTTGTGCTTGATGGCCTGAAAATGGCCGATCGGTTTGCCAAACTGGACCCGGCCCCTGGCGTAAGCGGCGCATTTTTTCAGCAGATAGGTGGTCGAACCCACAAACGGGGCCAGCAGGGCGCTGCGGTCCCATTCGACCGTCTGCATGGCCATGAGAAAGCCTTCGCCTTCATTACCAAGCAGATTGGCGGCCGGAATTGCGCAATCTTTGAACACCAGCTCCGACGTCTTGGAGGTGCGCACCCCCATCTTGATCAGGGGGCGACCGGCCGTGAATCCCGGTGTTCCCTTTTCAACGATGAAGGCCGAGATTCCGGCATGCTGCTGGTCGGGATCGGTTTTGGCGTAGACCACCGCCACATCGGCGATGGGCCCGTTGGTAATCCACATTTTAGTGCCGTTGAGGATATAGCGGTTCCCCTGGCGCACGGCGGTGGTCGTCAGGGAGGCCACGTCCGATCCGGCCTCGGGCTCCGACAGTCCCATGCAGCCGATCCACTCCCCGCTCGCCAGTCTGGGGACGTACGTTTTCTGCTGCGCCCCACTGCCATGGCGGAAAATCGTATCCGCACACAAAAAGGAATGGGCCCCATAAGCCAGCGTCAGCCCGCCGTCGACCCCGGCCTCCCCCAGGGCTTCGCCGGCCAGCACCGTCGTGACCACATCGGCCCCGCCGCCCCCCAGGGCTTCGGGAAAATGCATCCCTAAAATACCGAATTGACCCATTTTGCGGAACGATTCGAAATCAAATTCCCCCTTGAGATCATGCTCCTGCACGCGGGGAACGATTTCCTTCCTGGCAAACCGGAGCACTTCCTTTTTGAACATGAGCTGTTCGCGGGTAAAGGTAAAATCCATGGCGATCCCCCGACAAAACGTATCTTTATTTATCAAGTTCGGTTTATGAACTTAATTCAAATTTAGAATATGATTTTCATAGCTGAATCCGCACCCGCACGTCAATCTTTTCTTTTGACAAGCACGGAAGGTTCCCCTAAGGTAACGATCTGCCGGATCGCTTCGGCGCGGACAGCTCCCCGGAATCTGATACGCCTTCTTCTTCCCATGCCTTCCCGAAAGTCCAGTACCGCGGCATCATTCCAACGCAGGCCATCCGGTATCGATCGTCGCGCCTTCAGTTTCGGCAGGCGCATCTCGGGAGCGCGTGCATCTTTTCCGAAGGGAATCCTACCCCGCAAAGGGTTTCGCCAAGACGAAAACAACGACTCCAGGAGGGCGCCTGCCGAGCCTTATCATACGGTCTGCCAACCGACTTTTCCCAAGAAGCCTTGACAAATCTCCGTTCTTTTTTTTAAATCATCAGAATAGAACATAGAGCGTCTACCCTGTCCTTTATTCCTGCGCTGCGGGATGGCGGCCCGGGGCACCATGGGCGGCCCCCGTCACATTTTCATCAGGCCAGCTCGAACACCGGGCGCCGGCCTGCTCATAATCATTTCTAAGCGACTGCAAAGGAAACCTGTCATGGCTCAACTGATTGCCGATCGCCGCGATATTGATTTCGTCCTTTACGATCAGCTCGGAATCGAAACACTTTTCCAAACCGAGCGCTATCGCGATATCAATCGTAAACTGGCGGATATGGTGATCAACGAAGCGCGCCAGTTCAGCCTGAAAGAAATTCTGCCCACTTTTGCCGAGGGCGATCGCGAAGGCGTGACCTTTGACAAGGGCCGGGTGCGCGTTCCCCGGTGTTTCCACCGCGCCTACCGCTATTACCGCGAAGGCGAATGGCTGGCCATGACGGAAGCCCCCGCCCTCGGCGGTCAGGGCCTGCCTCAGATTGTGGCCCAGGCGGCGCACGAATACCTCACCGGCGCCAACTTCAGCTTTGCGGCCTTCGGCATTCTGGGGCACGGCACCGGAAAGATGATCGAACAGTTCGGCAATGACGGGCAGAAGTCACTTTTTCTCGAGAAACTCTACACCGGGGAATGGGCCGGCACCATGTTGTTGACGGAACCCGAAGCCGGATCGGATGTCGGCGCCCTGACCACCACAGCCGTAAAAAAACCGGACGGCACCTACACCTTGAGCGGCAGCAAGATCTTCATCACCTGCGGCGATCACGACGTTACCCCCAATATCATTCATCCGGTCCTGGCGCGGATCGAAGGAGCGCCGACCGGATCCAGGGGCATTTCGATCTTTCTGGTGCCCAAGATCTGGGTCAACGACGACGGTTCCCTGGGGGAACCCAACGGCATCGTCTGCACCGGTATCGAAGAAAAAATGGGCATCCACGGCAGCCCGACCTGCAGCATGGCCCTCGGGACCAGCGAACCCTGCCGGGGCCTTTTGCTGGGGGAGGAAAACAAGGGCATGCGCATCATGTTCCAAATGATGAACGAAGCCCGGCTGGGGGTCGGCCAGCAGGGATATCTGCACGGGTCGGAGGCCTATCTCTATGCCGCCGATTACGCCAAAACACGCATCCAGGGGCGGGAT
>JAERRP010000082.1 GCA_016735415.1 Desulfobacterales bacterium
ACACGCAACGGGACCCTCCGGAAGCGGACTCGTTCGTCTTTACCCTAAGCCGATTGCGACCCGTCTATGCAGGGCTACGATGCCATTTTACGGGGTCCCTGAGGTCCGCAGAAAGGCGGAATATATGAGGAAGGTCGGTTGGCGGGGGTTGGTCATTTCGGCGGTGGCGGTCATGCTCGCGGCCGTGCCGTTGCTGTCCGCCCAGAAGGAATTGGATCCCCTGGTGGAAGATGTTTTAAACCGGGTCGAGGCCCGTTATACGCAGGCCGGTTTCACGGCGCGCTTCAACCTGACCTCGACCCTCAAGGCCATGCAGATCACGGACGAGGCCTCGGGCAGGCTCTTCGTTAAATATCCGGGCAAAATGCGCTGGGAGTACCAAGCGCCCGAGCCCCTCTTGTTTGTCTCCGACGGGCAGAGCTTGTGGATGTATCAGCCCGAAGAAAAACAGGTCACTGTAGGCCTGGCTGCCGAGGTACTCGGCGGACGCCAGGGGGCCAGCTTTCTGTCCGATATCCGCCTGCTGCGCAGGGCTTTCCGCATCTCCCTCGACCCGGGCGGCAGCGATGCGGTGGTTCGCCTGAAACTGGTCCCCGAGGGTGACGCTCACGACATTGCCGAAATTTATTTGAAAATCAGACGTGACACCTACGACATCGTCGAAGTCATCACCATCAACCTGTACCAAGATCAAACCCGCATCCAGTTGCTGGATTTCGATTTCAAAGCCGTCCTGCCGGATGATCTTTTCCGGTTCGAGATTCCGGAGGGCACGGATGTGCTGCAATTTTGAAACCACTTGATAGGGAGAGAGGTTTGCCATGGCCGACGATCGACCAGGCCGCATCAAGGCCCTGCTGAAGCAAAGAAACGCGATCCTGCTGGCCCACAACTACCAGCCCTCGGAGATCCAGGACGTGGCCGATCTTTGCGGTGATTCACTGGAGCTCAGCATCCGTGCCGCCCGGACCGATGCCGAGGTGATTGTCTTCTGCGGCGTGCACTTCATGGCCGAAACCGCGTCGATCCTGTCGCCGCACAAGACAGTGCTGCTTCCCCGGCTCGATGCCGGCTGCCCGATGGCGGACATGATTACGGCCGAAGGCCTGGAGGCCAAAATGGCTTCGCTGCCCCCGATGCCGGTGGTCACGTACGTGAATTCAACCGCGGATGTCAAAGCGTTGTCCACCATCTGCTGTACCTCCGCAAATGTCGTGGCGGTGGCCAACAGCCTGGATGCCGAGGAAATGCTGATGACGCCGGACCGCAACCTGGCGATGTATGCGGCCGCCCGCACGGGCAAGCAGATTCATATCTGGGACGGGTACTGCCCGACCCACGAGCGGCTCAAACCGGCGGATGTCGAGACCGCCCGCCGGTCGCACCCGGGGGCGGTCTTCATGGCCCATCCGGAATGCCGGCCGGAGATCCTCGATATGGCGGATGTGATCGCCTCCACTTCGGGCATGATCCGGCACGCCGCGCAGGCCGTGGAAACCGCCTTCATCGTGGGGACCGAGTTGGGCCTGCTCCACCCCCTGAAGAAGGCCTGCCCCGGGAAGCAGTTTTATGTGGCCTCCGACAAGATGATCTGTGAGGACATGAAGAAGATCACGCTGGATGACATCGTACGCAGCCTGGAGACCATGGCGGGAGTGATCAAAGTGCCGGAGCACACGCGGATCTCCGCGCTGCAGGCTGTCCAGCGGATGATCGATCTGTCCGCCTAAGCCCTGATCAGTCGTCGAACATGTCATCGGGAATGTCCGCGTTGGTGTACACCTTCTGCACATCGTCGCAGTTGTCAAGCATGTCCATCAGCCGGATCATCTGCCGGGCTTCCTTGCCTGTCAGGCTGGTGGTGTTCTGGGGCAGCTTGGTGACTTCGGCCGCAATGCAGGCGATGCCGGCCGCGTCGACGGCCTCTTTGACCTGGATAAAATCTTCCGGGGCCGTGATCACTTCGAAATTATCGCCGTCCTCACGAACGTCTTCGGCGCCGGCTTCCAGGGTGGCTTCCATGAGCCGATCTTCGTCCGTGGCCGATTTTTCAACCACCAGATAGCCCTTGGTATCGAACATCCAGGCCACACAGCCCCCGGCGCCCATGTTGCCGCCGCACTTGGAAAAACAGTGCCGGATTTCGGAAACCGCCCGGTTTTTGTTGTCGGACAGGGACTCCACAAAAACCGCGGCCCCGCCGGGGCCGTAGCCCTCGTAGGTGTTTTCCTCGTAGTTCACACCTTCGAGTTCGCCGGTGCCTTTTTTAATGCCGCGGTCCATATTGTCCTTGGGCATATTTTCCGCCCGGGCCGCATCCATGGCCTGGCGCAGCCGGGGGTTGGCCGACGGATCGCCGCCGCCCATGCGTGCGGCCACAGTGATTTCCTTGATCAGTTTGGTGAACACCTTGCCGCGGCGCGCATCCGCAGCGCCCTTGCGGTGTTTGATATTGGCCCATTTGCTGTGTCCGGACATTTATGCCTCCTGTTTTTTGCCCTTGCCGATGATGAAGATCTCACGGCTGGCCTTACGGCTGCTCTGGGGTTTGTAGATTCGTTGGTTCGTAAAAGCGCTCTGGACCTGATCCGCAAAAGCCTTGAAATCCGGGCCCTGGAATATTTTGCACACAAAATGACCGCCGGGTCTCAGATGCGTCCGGGCGATTGCTAAAGCCGCTTCGCACAGGTTGAGTGAGCGGGCCGCATCCACATCCCGGTGCCCGGTGGTGGCCGGCGCCATGTCGCTGATAACGGCATTGAAGCCCGGGCCCGAAATTTCCGTGAGGGCCGCGTCGGGTGCCAGAACGTCGGCCTGCAGCACCCGGGCATGACCCGGCAGGGCAATGCTGACCTTATTAAGGTCGAGCCCGATGACCTCGCCGCCCGGGCCCGTCAGTTCGGCGGCGTATTGGGTCCAGGAACCGGGCGCACAGCCCAGGTCGAGGACGCGGTCGCCCTTGCGGATGATGCGGTAGCGTTTCTGGATTTCCTGCAGTTTGTAGACGGAGCGGGCCGCAAACTTGTCCTTCCGGGCCCGGCGGGTGTAGTGATCCGCCCATTGGTTTTTGGGGTGCCTGGTTCGCATCCAACTGTGCCTTCCGCCGGTCGCCGCCGATTGGCGTCTGGCCCTAACTTCCTGTCATTTCAATATGAAAAACAACATTTCATACAATTTTTCGATTCGCCAAGTCAACCCGGCAGACCAGGCGCAACCTCTCGGCCTGAGGGATCGACCCCGGGTGGAAATACCCGGAGGGATCGCGAGACACCATGTGGGACCGGACCTAACGGGGCGCAGCATCAGAAGATGGACTCCAGCGCTTCTTCCAGGGTACGCACGCCGATGATTTCCCCCGGGGTGCGCTTGTCGAGACGCCGCAGATTGCTGTGGGGCACGATGCAGCGCCGGAACCCCATCTTGAAGGCTTCGGCCGCCCGGATGTCCACATGGCCCACGGCGCGGACCTCTCCCGTGAGCCCCACCTCTCCGACAATCAGCGTGTCTTCCGGCACGGCCTTGTCCATGAAGCTTGCGGCAATGGCTGCGGCCACGGCCAGGTCCACGGCGGGCTCGTCCACCTTGACCCCTCCGGCCACATTCATAAATACATCCTGGCCGATCAGATGCAGACCGAGTTTCTTTTCCATGACTGCCACCAGCAGGGCCACGCGGTTGGCGTCCAGCCCCAGGATGGTGCGCCGAGATGTCCCGTAGCTGGAGCCGCTCACCAGTGCCTGCAGTTCGATCAGAATCGGGCGGGTACCCTCCATGCTGGCGGTGACCACCGATCCCGGGACTCCGACCGGGCGCTCGGCGAGGAATACGGCCGAGGGGTTGCCGACTTCCATCAGCCCCGATTCCCGCATTTCGAAAACCCCGATTTCGTTGGTGGAGCCGAAACGGTTTTTAACCGCCCGCAGGACGCGGAAAACGTGGTTGCGGTCGCCCTCGAAATAAAGCACGGTGTCCACAATGTGTTCCAGCAGACGCGGACCGGCAATGGCGCCCTCTTTAGTGACGTGACCCACCAGCAATACCGGAGTTTCCGTGCGTTTGGCCAGCAGCATCAGGCGCACCGTGGATTCGCGCACCTGGCTGACGCTGCCTGGGGCGGAGGTCAAATCGGGGCTGAACATGGTCTGGATCGAGTCCACCACCAGCACGTCCGGCCGGTGCTCTTCGACCATCTGGATAATGTGGTCCAGGTCGATTTCGGAGCCCACCAGCAGGTCGGGGGCCACCGTTTCCAGGCGCTGGCTGCGCAGCCGGATCTGGCGGACGGATTCTTCCCCCGATACATAAAGCACCCGGGCCCCGCTGCGGGCCAGGCCGTAAAGGGCCTGGAGCATCAGGGTCGATTTGCCGATGCCCGGATCGCCGCCGATCAGCACCAGGCTGCCGGCCACCAGGCCGCCGCCCAGGACCCGGTCGAATTCAGCAATCCCGGTCAGGCGCCGATCTTCGGCATCCAGCGTGACCGTATCGATGGAGACGGGTTTCGAAACCACCTTGCTGCCGGTCAGCGCTGTAATCGGACGATTCCCGGTTTGCCGTTCTTCCGTCATGGTGTCCCACTGCTGGCACTCCGGGCATTTGCCCATCCAGCGCGGGGTCTGGTAGCCGCAGGACTGGCAGGTGAAAACGGTTTTGGGTGCTTTTTTTTGGATGACCATATTAAAGTGACCGGTTTCCTCGGTGTCCATCCATAAATGGTAGATTTTGGTTCAGGCCAAGGCCGCAGCGATTTTGAAACCGCAGGCGTAGCCAGGCTACGTCGAGGATTTCAAAAAAAGCGAGAACGCTGGCCTGGGCCGAAAGATGCCTTTTATGGATGGGTACTTGGTAACCCGCACACCGTTCGCAATTAAACTTTATC